>JACQEW010000026.1 GCA_016200365.1 Nitrospinota bacterium | reverse complement strand
TCCGAAGCTGCAAGAACGACTCTGGATAAAATCTCGATTTCCGGAGGAGAGGAGGCAGTAAAAAAGGCGAAAGAAGAAATATGTAATTTGCAAAGAATACTGGAGCAGTTTCAAATAGAAGAGCAAAGACTTAATAAAACCACGGAAGGACACGGATAAACACGGAGATAAGAAGCAAGAAGTCAGAAGCAAGAAGCCAGAAAAAATCTTGCCTCTTGCCTCTTGCCTCTTGAATCTATCCGTGTCCATCCGCGATAAATCCGTGGTAGTTTTTATAATTTCAGGAGGAGAGACGATGAACACCTCATTCCGTTATATATTTATTGTTTCCTTTATACTTCTGTCTTCCTTTCCTGCCTTTGCCCAGGCGCCTGCATATCCCGATATTGAAGAATTAAAGCGAAGGGTGGAGCAGCTCGAGAAAGAGATAGAAAAGGCTCATCCATCACCCGAGGAGAAAAAGGAATGGCACAAAGCCATGCAGATCGAAGGGACATTGAATTATCTCCATCAGGTCTCCGATAAGACAAAGGATTATGCAAGCTCCTCACAGGGAACAGGGTCGGGGGACCTCTTTATAACAGCAGAGGCAATAAATGGTTTTGCCTTTATCAATATCTCCTTTCAGCAGGGTGGAGGAATTGATCAGGATATACCCACCTTAAACGGACTCAATAACGATGTTACGAACGGCGCCCATCTCTTTACCAGACCCGGCGACCCGAATACCGGTGTCAACAACGCAGAGCCGTTTATTGCCCGCTTTTACTATCAGGGACATTCGTCGGATGAGAAGTTTCACATTACAATCGGGAAGTTTTGCGTCAACGACTTTTTTGATAACAATGCAGTGGCAAATAGCCAGACAACCCAGTTCTATTCTGCTGCCCTTGTAAACTCCGCTGCCTTTTCATACGGACAGGATGACAGCGGTTATACTCAGGGAATCATGCTTGCCTACAAATTTACCGGCGATATTGAATTTAAGACAGCAGGTGTATCGGCAAATGGAGAGTGGGACAATGTCTTTAAGAAGAACAATCTGTGGTATATCGGTGAGCTTGACTGGAAAACGAATTTTATGGAAAAAGGGGGGAATTATCGCTTTTACTACTACCTCGATGTTTCACCCCATACAAAATATGCCAGCCCGGCTGACACAACTGCAAGCAGCGCAGGCTTTGGTCTGAGCTTTGATCAGGTATTAAGCGGCGATATAAGCGCCTTTGTCAGATATGCATCTCATGACGGCTCGGTAACCACCACATACTACAACTATTCTATCAATCAGCATGTCCTTATCTCTCTCGATTTTCAATATATTATGAATCCTGCAGCAGATGCCGATAAGGCGGCTGTCAGTGTATACGGGACAAGACTCCATGTGGAGTTTTAAGCCTGTAATCCTATCAATAAATTTCCGGCAATTAGCCGGAGAAGGGAGGTTATTATGAGGTTGACCATCGGAAAGAAGCTCTACAGCGGTTTCGGGGCGGTTATTGTTCTGGTAGCCGTCTTTTCAGTTTTTGTCATCAGGGAGATGAGGGAGTTTAGGGAGGATATTACAAATTATCAGGCAATTCAGGAGGAACAAAAAATCGGGAAGGAGTTACAGTTAAAGGTGGCGAATATATGGCAGTTTATGACCGATGCCTCTCTGACAAAGAATAAAAATGTTGTAACCGAGGAGGCAAAACCGAATTATGACGGCGCATTCAAGGATATTGATAAGCTCTTGGAATTAAACAAGAGCGACTCTGCGCATGTAAAAAAACTTGAGGAGATAAAGGGCGATTTAAAAACGATGTGGGAAGTCGGCAGCAGGATGGTAGATTCCTATCTGGTGAACTGGGATAAGGGGAATATCGCGATGGAGGAATATGATAAGGCAGCAGATAAGGCGATAAAAGAAGTTGAGGTTATCACAAATGAGGGTGTTAAGGAAGGGGAAGGGGCAGTTACAGAAATGCAGGAAATGACAGCAACTGCAATAAAGGTAACCATAACGATTACCAGCCTTGTAATTTTACTCAGTTTAACAATTGCTTTTTTCATAAGCCGTATAATAACAAAACCGATTAATGGAGTAGTAGAATCTCTGAAGGATATAGCTACAGGAGAAGGGGATTTGACAAAGAGGCTGAATCTAAAGCAGAGCGATGAGGTGGGCGATTTGGCCCGCTGGTTCGACACCTTTGTAGAAAAGATACACGACATAGTAGTTCAGATAAGCCATACGGCATTAAATGTAGCATCGGCATCGGAGGAGATGGCAGCCTCGATACAGCAGGCATCGGCAACGAGCAATGAGATAGCCAAAGGTGCGGAGACACAGAGCTCTGCAGTAGAAGAATCGTCCAGTAGCATAGGAGAGATGGACAAGGCGATAAAAGAAGTGGCTGACAGCGCAGTAAAGGCGAGCGATATATCTGCGAAAGCAAATGAACAGGCAGTAAAAGGCGGGGAGGCAGTCAATCAGACAATAGGTGCAATGAAGAACATAGAAGAAAGCAGTAAGAAGATAGAGGTTATCGTGGGAGTCATAACAGACATAGCCAACCAGACCAACTTACTTGCATTAAACGCAGCAATAGAAGCAGCAAAGGCAGGAGAGCAGGGTAAAGGGTTTGCAGTCGTAGCAGAGGAAGTAAGAAAGCTTGCTGAGAGGAGCGGGGAATCAACAAAGGAGATTACTCAATTGATAAAGGAAAGCACGGAGAGAGTTACTCATGGCACGAAAGTAGCCAATGAAGGAGGGGAGTCTCTAAGCAAGATAATATCAGGGGTTAAAGAGACTACATCGCTTATAGAGATGATAAGCAGCGCCACAGAGGAGCAGAGCGCTGGTGCGGATGAAGTAAAGAAGGCGATAGACGAGCTTGCCAAGATAAGCGAGCATAACGCATCGGCAACAGAGGAATTATCTGCTACAACAGGAGAATTGGCAAAGGCAGCAGACGAATTATCGGGAATGGCAGACGAGCTAAACCAGATAGTAAATCAGTTCAAGGTTGATGCGAGTAGGACAGGCGTCCCGCCTGTCGAGTCAAGAATAAAAAAGGCTGGAATAAAGAAGCCTCTTATGGCTCGACAGGCTCACCATGCAGCGCCGCCGAAAGAATCTAAAGAAGAAAGAGGGACGGGGATTGTGTTGAAGAAGTAAATTTCTTGGAGGAGGGAGGAATAATAATATGAATGTTCTTGGGTATAAAGTAATTCTGAGACCTATGGAACGGAGGAAGGGATATGTAATAGAATGTCCTGCACTGGAGGGTTGTATTTCTGAGGGAGATACAAAAGATGAGGCATTAAAAAATATCAACGAGGCTGTCACGGGGTATATTAAAAGCCTTATAAAACATCACGAGCCTATCCCTGAAGATGAAGAAACGGACGAATTTGAGTCTTTGCTATTGAATTAGATTGCTTCGGGGCTTCGCCCCTCGCAAAGACACTTTTAGTTTGTGTGTCATTGCGAGCGAAGCGAAGCAATCTCAAGATTGAAATTCCTGTACATTAAAATAGCTGATAAACTGTAATATGGAAAATAATTTTAGAAAGAGACTCATTATTTTCTTTATCGCAACAGTATCCCTCCTTCTATCCCTCGATTTTATTGCCTACTATACCCTTCACTCGATCCAGAGACAATTTAGCGAAGTTGAGAATAAGGTAGATGAGACACATCATATAAACAATCTATCCCTTGCCATTGAAAAGGTGGTTATGCCTGCCAACGATTACATAATTACCGGGAATATAAAATACAGGGGTGAATTTGAGAGACTCTCGAAGGATGTCGAATTTCATATCGAGAATCTGAAGAAAAGGGTAACAGAGAAGGAAATGAAGTCCCATGGCGCTGAAGATCTTGCCATTATAAAGGAGGTGGAAGAACTCTATAAGGAGGTCAAGGCTGTTTCTCTCGAGATAATGAATATACCCGAGCCATTCGGCAATAAAAGGGCGGCAGAGCTGATGGAAAAATTGGATTATAGTTTAAAAGATCCGCTGATTGAAAAACTCAAGAATATGCAGGAGTGGCATTATGGGGAGCTGGAGATAATCAGGCGCATTGCGGACAGGTCGGGAAAGCAGAGTCTCTATACATTCTTCGTAATCTCTATCATTTTAATAACTATAGCTGTCTTCTACAGCCTCAATGTCATACGAATATACAATAGGCATGAGTCCGAAAGAAATACATTGCTGAGGGCAGTAGAAAAATCCAAAAAGGACTGGGAGCATACCTTCGATGCCATCGCCGATTTAGTATCAATCCATGATAAAGATTATAGGATTATAAAGGCTAATAAGTCTCTCTGCGAAAAATTCAAAATACCCTATGAAGAGCTCATCGGTAAAAAGTGTTATGAGATTTTTCATCATAGCAGCTCGCCTCTATCTATCTGCCCCCATCATAAAACGATGGAAACAGGAGAGTCTGCTCTTGCCGAGGTGAATGACCCGAATATGGGAGGCACTTTTATCGTCTCCACATTCCCGATATTCGATGAACAGAAGAAATTTATCGGCTCTGTCCATATTGCCAGAGATGTTACGAAAGAGAGACAGCTTCAGATGCAGTTCATACAGGCTGAAAAACTGGCGACAGTCGGGACATTGGTATCCGGCGTAGCCCATGAGATAAATAATCCGCTTACGAGCGTAATCGGATATTCCGAGCTTTTACTGGATAATGAAGGCTTGTCTGATGATATAAAGAAGGACATCATGATGATACATAAGGAGGCGTCGAGGGTTGCAAAGGTTGCACAAAATCTCCTCTCCTTTGTCAGGGAGCATAAACCCATGAGGTCAATGGTTGACATCCATGATATTCTGGAGAGGACAATATCCTTAAGGGCTTATGAATTGAAGGTTCATAACATCGAGCTATCTAAGGAGTTTGATTTTTCTCTGCCGGGCATTTATGCCGACCAGCACCAGCTCCAGCAGGTCTTTTTAAATCTTATTACAAATGCAGAATATGAGATGATTGAATCGCGCCACAAAGGGAGACTGGTGATAAAGATAGAAAAGGATGGAGATATTATAAGAATCATCTTCCACGATAATGGACGCGGTATCTCTCCGGAAAATATAGACAAAATTTTTAGCGCCTTTTTCACAACAAAACCTGCGGGTAAGGGAACAGGTTTGGGATTGAGTCTCTCCCGTGATATAATCGAGAAACATGACGGAAGATTATATGCAGAAAGCCTGCCCGGCAGCGGGGCAAAGTTTATAATCGAATTGCCGATAGGGGAAGGAACAAAAGAAAAAGATTAAGGAGAATGGAGAAATAGGGGAAATGGAGAAAAAGAAAATATTAGACACAGATAAACAGAAAAGACAAAAAAATGATTTTCCTCGGTTTTTTGTTTTTTCAGTCTTCATAATCTGTAATACAAGAAAATTATAAAAACTTGACAGGATTAACAGCCCCTGAATGCAGCTATCAGGGGCTGTTTTATCCTGTATATCCTGTCTAAAATCAGGTTTTGTTCTTATGATACGAAAGGCTTTAACAAAGGACGCAAAGGAGATTCTCGCTATAATCAACTTCTTCGCAAACAGCGGGAAGATGCTCCCCCGCTCTATAAACGAAATCTACGAGAATATCAGGGACTTCATAGTATACGAGATAGACGGGGAGATTGTAGGGGTTTCGTCGCTCCACATTGACTGGGATGACTTGGCGGAGATAAGGTCTCTGGCAGTAAAAGAAAAGAACAGCGGAAAAGGGATCGGCTCTGAAATGACCAGGGAATGTATGCGGGAGGCGAAGGAGATGGGAATTAAAAGGGTCTTCACCCTAACTTATGTCCCTGAGTTTTTCAAAAGGCTTGGCTTCAAGATTGTTGATAACTAATTAGCCACAGACTCACACAGACTGGAAAGTATTTTATTGCTCCATTGCTTCATTGTTCCATTGTTTAATAACAATGAAACCATGAGACAATGAAACAATGAGTATTTGTCAGTGAAAGTCTGTGGCTAAAATTTATAATTTCTATGTCCATATTCGATTACACTTTTAACGGAAGCATATACGAAATGGCTGCCAATGCCGGACCTGTAGGAAAGGCTGTATTATTGGTTCTGGCGCTCTTTTCCATTATATCATGGGGTATAGTTATCAAAAAATTCAGGGTAATAGGAATAGCTAAAAAGGAGACGGAGAAATTTTACGAGACTTATTCAAAAAAGGGGAATCTGGCGAATATATACTCGGTGGGCAAGAATTTCAAGAACAGTCCAGCGGCAAAGCTCTTTGTAGCCGGATATAATGAGCTGGCTGCCAATGTAAAGACTCCCTCTCCAGACGGGCAGACGACGGAAGGCAAGAAGGTGGTAATTGACAATCTGGACGGCATAAGCAGGTCCCTCTCAAAGACAACATTGCAGGAGATAACCCGTCTGGAAAAGGCGATTACATTTCTCGCTACAACCGGAAGCACAACCCCTTTCATAGGACTTTTCGGAACAGTATGGGGGGTTATGACATCCTTTCACGGTATTGGGGTAAAAGGCTCGGCAAGCATAGCGGTTGTCGCCCCGGGTATCGCAGAGGCTTTAATCGCCACTGCTGCCGGTCTTGCGGCGGCAGTCCCTGCCGTCATATTTTATAACTATTTCGTCAACAGGATACGGGTTATTGCAAACGATATGGATGCCTTTACACTCGATTTTCTGTCGCTGATAGAGAAGAATTATGTAAAAAAATAAGAACAAAATGCCTGAACACAAATGACACGAATGGACGAATTACACAAATTAAGAAGCAAGATGCAAGAAACAAGAAAAATCTTGCCTCTTGCTTCTGACTTCTTGCTTCTTGTATCTATTCGTGCCATTCGTATATTCGTGTAATTCGTGTTCTAAATGTTTTTATGTATGGACAAAATAAAAGAAGGATAACCACCACCCTATCGGAGATAAATGTTACCCCATTTGTTGATGTAATGCTTGTCCTCCTCGTAATCTTCATGGTAACCACACCCCTGTTGGAAAAGGGCATCGAGGTAGACCTGCCAAAGGAGGCTGCAAAGGATGTCGAGATGGTCGAGAAATCCATTATTACTGCAAATAAAGAGCAGGAGATATATTTTAACGAGAAGAGGGTATCCATAGATGAGATAGAATCTGTGCTGAAGGATGCCTACATAGGAAGAACGGATAAAGAGATATTTTTAAGGGCGGATAAAGAATTGCCTTACGGATTTGTAGTAAAGATAATGTCAAAAATAAAAGGCGCCGGGATTAATAACATCGGTATGGTAACGGAACCAGTGGAGTGAAGAATTAAGAATTAAGAGTTAAGAATGAAATTATTTTAACTTTTAACTCTTCACTCATAATTCTTAACTGCTTCTATGATCAGTCACAGGATAAAGGTAAAAGAGATTGATTCCCCTGTTGAAATGGGGAGATCCTTTGTATTTTCTCTGGTTTTTCATATCCTCATAATAGGAGGTCTGTTTTTTTCTCCGGCTATATTTCCGATAAAGAAGAAGATATATATCCCTGCATATAAAGTAACTCTGGTGGAGCTTCCAAAAAAACAAAATATCGCCCTGAATCAAGTTCAGGGCATTGTAGAAGTGCCAATGGAGCCTGTAATACCGCCCCATATCGTTGAGCCCGAGCCGATTATGCCTCCTGAGCCTGCTGCACAGGAACAAAAAAAGATAGAAGCTCCTCCGTTAAAAAAAATAGAAAAGAAAACCAGATTGCAAGTAGCAAAACCGACAAAGGAAAAGAGAGTTGAAGCAGAGGCTGTCCCGGCAGCAGAACCGGCTAAAGTGGCGAAGATAGCCGAAACGCCGGAGGGGATAGCCCCGCCTCTCTCAAAGGAAAAGGAAGTCTTATCGCCCCCGGCACAAAAGACAGATGTCATTGCCACAGATATAGATTTTCCATATCAATTGTATCTGTCTGCGATAACGAATAAAATCAATAATAACTGGACTCCGCCTGTTGTAGATCTGCTTTCCGGAGATATTAAAAAGGTTGTAATCAAGTTCAAAATTTTAAAAGATGGCAGGATTGAGGGGGCAGAAATAGAGAACCGCTCCGGTTTTCCATTATTTGACGACTCCGCGCTGAGGGCTGTTCTGTCTTCCCGCCTTCCTCCTCTCCCAAAGGGTTTTGGAGAAAATTATCTTGGAATTCATTTCGGGTTTGAATATGAGAAGAAAGGATAAAAGGCTACCAGAGCACCAGAGCACCAGAGCACCAGAGCACCAGTTTATTTATACTGGTGGCTGGTGTGCTGCTGCACTGGTGACTGGTGCCCTGGTGCTCTGGTGCTCTGCCACTGCCTTTGCCGATACCCCCGATGTTTATCTGAGCATCACCAGGGCAGGAGCGGCTAAAATCAGCATCGCCATTCCCGATTTCTCCTTTCAGGAAGGGATAGTAGACAGGGAAAATTTCTCCCGAAAAGGCGCGGAGATATTGACCGATGACCTCAAAACCTCCGGATTTTTTAAGGTCATAGAGAACAGGGACTTCCTGAGAGATGTCAGCGCAAAGGATAAAAAATCGGGAAAAATAAATTTTAATGAATGGACATCCCTGGGCGCTGAAGCCATTGTAAAGGGGCATATAAAGATAGATGGAGGGAAGATTAATATCGAATGCAGGTTATATGATGTAAAGAGGGGGGAGCAGATTACAGGATACAAATACAGCGGAGACAGGATTACCTTCAGGCAGATGATACACAAATTTTCCGACGAGATAACCTACCGATTTACCGGAGAGAAGGGGATTGCCATGACGATGCTGTGCTTTATATCAAAGGCAACGGGGAATAAGGAGATATATACGGCAGATTATGACGGACAGAATATCCGCAAGATTACTGATGATAAATCCATCGCCCTTTTTCCGAAATGGTCGCCTGATGGGAAAAATATTATATATACCACCTTTAAATACAGAAACCCCGACCTATATTTAATAGACATGGAGGGAGGTAAAAAAACAGCGGTCTCCATATTCCCCGGGATAAACTCCTCCGCTTCATGGTCGCCGGACGGAAAGAGACTATCTGTATCCTTGAGCAAGGACGGTAATGCCGAGATTTATACAATGGATGTTGACGGAAAAAACCTGCAAAGACTTACAGAGCATAGAAGTATTGACACATCGCCTGTATGGTCCCCAAACGGTATGGAGATAGCCTTTACCTCCGACAGGTCAGGGACGCCCCAGATATATGTCATGGGCTCCGAAGGGACAAACTTGAGAAGGCTTACCTATCAGGGTAATTACAACGATCAGGCTGCATGGTCGCCTGACGGGAACAGGATAGCATATTCGTCTCTCGATGGTGGACATTTTGATATTTTTGTGGTAGATTTGGTCAGTGGAAGGGTTCAGCAATTAACATCGGGTGCTGGAGATAACCAGAATCCTGCATGGTCCCCCGACGGCAGGCATATAGCCTTCAGCTCCAACAGGGAGGGAAAGTTTCAGATATATACAATGAAGGCAGACGGGACAGACCAGAAAAGGATAATCTATCTTGAGGGGGGAGGATACAGCCCTTCATGGTCGCAGAGGATTGAATAAAAAAAACAGAGCACCAGAACACCAGAGCACCAGCCACCAGTTTTTTTACTGGTGTTCTGGTGTCTGGTGCTCTGGTGCGCTTAATCGAAAGGAGGTTTGAGATGAGGAAAGGCAAATTGGGTTTTTTAATTGTTTTGATTTTTGTTTTTTCGGCATCCTTTTTTATCGCTTCATGCGCCCCTAAAAAACCGGTTAAACCGCCGGTTGATGAGACTGCAATAAAGGTGAAGGCTGCAGAGGAGGAGAGATTAAGGACGGAGGAGGAGGCAAAGAGAAAAACAGAGGAGGAGAGATTAAGGGCAGAGGAGGAATCGCTGAGGAAGGCTGCGGAGGAGGCAAGACTGAGAGAAGAGGAAACAAGGAAAATGTTTGCGGAGGAGGAAAGATTGAGACAAGAGGAAGCAAGAAGGAAGTTTGAGGAGGAGAGGCTCAAGGCTGCCATGGAGGCGGAGGTAAAACCGCAGATAGCAAGAGAGGCAGAGGTCAAGGCGATTCCCGAATTGGAGGATATCCGTTTCGACTTCGATAAATCCGATATAAGGGCGGATGCAAAGGACATTCTCCAGAAGAATGCCGAATGGCTGCAGAAAAATCCCGATGTAAAGATTCAGATAGAGGGTCATTGCGATGAGAGAGGGACGGCAGAATATAACCTCGCACTCGGAGACAGGAGGGCGATGTCAACAAAGAAATATTTAACCTCTCTCGGGGTATCCGCCGAGAGAATTTATACGATAAGCTACGGTGAGGAACTCCCTATAGACGCGGGACACAACGAAGAGGCATGGATTAAGAACAGAAGGGGACATTTTCTGGTTATTGTAAAATGAGGGACAAAAGTAAATCACACAAAGACACAAAGCCTCAAAGGAAATAAAAAAAGATTAAAAGATTAGAAGATTGGAAGATTAAATCTTTTAATCTGTAATCTTCTAATCTGTAATTCTTTTCTTTGTGTTCTTTGTGGCTTTGTGTGAGAAAAGAACAAATGAAAAAAGAGAATATATCAAAAGCGTATAGGAAAAGTTTTTTTTCTCACTATATCCTTGTTGTAATCTTCCTTTTAACTGGTTGCGCCACATCAAAGGAGAGAGAGGACTTGCTGATGAAAAGCATAAAGGAGATTAACAAAGATATAGTGCAGATAAATAGTGAATTAGGCAAATCCAACTCGGAAATCGGCAAATTGAACTCAGAAATCGGCAAATTGAACATAGAGGTGGGAAATATAAGCAGTCAGCTTCAGCAAAAGACAGGTGTAGTTGAGGAAACGAGAACAGGGCAGATGGATATTAAAAAGATATTGTCCGATACGGGTAAGGTTCTGGAAACGAGTAAAAAGAATCAGGCTGATTTAAAAATGGAGATGACGACGCTCAGTGACGGCTTGCAGCAGATTTCTTCAAAAACAGATGAGTATGTTTACCGCATAAGCAATTTAACACAGAGACTGGACTCTATCGATGCCAGGCTGAATCAGCTTTCTGAAATATATAAAACAACTATAGCCGAAAGGGGCAAAAAGGAAGATATGGCTGTCAAAGATACCAATCAGAAACTAAACTCCTTGGGCAGCGGACTGGTCTCGGTGCAGTCGGAGCTGTCATCCATAAAGATAGAGATAAAATCTGTAAATGAAAAAGCAGCGGAGATTATAGAGAGAGATAAGGAGGCATTGAGGAAAAAGGGGATAAAAACAACTTCGGTCTTCAAAAAGAAGCCTGCGGCAGAGGGCGCTGCTGCCGTCGAAGCTCCTAAAAAAGAAGAGTCTAAGACAATACCCGAGCCGCCTGCTTCTCCGCAGAGCCAGACGGCAGAATTACCCCTCCCTGTAGGAGAATCCATCCCGGCCGAATCCCAGCCGATTGTGGCAATGAAACCCGAAGATGTGTATAAAACAGCCTACAGCGACTACCTTAAAGGGAGCTTTCAATTGGCTGTCTCGGGATTCAGGAGCTACATAGAGAAATTTCCCGATACCGAGCTTGCAGGCAATTCCCAGTACTGGATAGCAGAATGCTATTACAGCACAGGGGATTATGAAATGGCAATATCGGAATTTAACGAGGTGATAAACAGGTATCCCAGAAATACAAAGGTTACCAGTTCTATGCTGAAAATAGCCTATTCAAAGATTAAACTGAACCAGATGCCCGATGCAGCGGCACAGCTTAGAGAGCTCATAAAGAAATACCCGAATTCCGACGAGGCGAGACTGGCAAAAGAGAGGCTCAAGGCGATAAAATAATTACTCGCCCTTCCCTATCCACAGATATTTTTTTACCATAACGCAGGTTTGATTATCATCAATACAAAGGAAATAAGCGGCAGGATAATGGCAATCGTTCCCAATAATGACCATTTACCCATAATATGCGTGAATTCCTCCGGCAGGGGTTTATCCTGCTGCAATGCTTCATAGCTTAATTGGTAAAGCCTGTATTGATAACGAAGCGTGGGGATTGCCGGGATACTGGAGATGCCGAGCAGAATCAAGGCGGTGATAATCCAGCTTACCGTATAGTAATCTCCAAAAGAAGATGCGAGAATTAACCCGCTTATCAAGGTCAATACTACACCCGGAATAGTAAAGAAGACATCCGCCCAGCATAAAGCCTTTATGGCATTGCAAACTACGGCATTATTTTTAGATCGCATGGCATGAGCAATCCACAAAGGTCCCGTAATGATATTTCCCATGAATAGAATTACTCCAAAGATATGGATTGTCTTGAGCCATTCATAGGATATTGGCATGGGATATTCATAACCCATGAATAACGGCAGGGCAATTAACAGCCCTCCTGAATACATCCCTATCGTCCATTTAACGACCAACTGCAAATCTTTATTCATTTTTTAAAAATCACCCTCACCTTTCTCCTCTCCCCTCAGGGGAGAGGACGGGTGAGGGGTTTGTTTCCTCCAGAATGACGCTTCGATAAGCTTTACCGCCTGTTTAACCTCATTCTCGTCTCTCATAACATCGCCTATTTTTTTCGCTCCTTCTTTCATAGCAGGATGGGCAAGGACATATTTAATTTCTCCGGCAAGCCTTTGCGGTGTTACATTTCTTCTATATAAAACCTTCGGGGCAATGCCTATTCGGTTCAATTCCTTTCCCCAAAATTCCTGGTCGGTTATATGCGCCACAATTATAGATGGACAGCCGGACATCGTGGCGGATTGAGTCGTGCCTGCGCCGCCGTGATGCACTACAGCGGAGCAATGCCTAAACATTACACTATGAGGCGATCTTGTAATGCGGTAAATATTGGGGGATTCGGGAATGCCGCTCACCTTATCCCACGGCGCCTGAATTATTGCCCTGCACCCTGCAAGATTTACTGCATCAGCCATCAATTGCGCCGATTCTTTAAGAAATGTAGAATCTAAAGCAACTGTCAGCATACTTCCAAAGGTTATATAAACAGGCTCTGAGCCTGCTCTCAAAAACTTTGCCAAATCCTCCGGCATATCCCATTTCTCGGATTCTTCAGGGATATTAAAAAAACCGCAAACCTTATAGAGTCCGCCCCAATCGGGTTTAGGCTCGCACAAACAGGGGCTTACTGCAATAAGGTTAAGTGTCTTTGACTTCCATGAGTCTCTTAACACCCTCTTTATAGGGGCAAGTCCCTCCTTCTTACGAAAGTTATTGATATTCTGCTTAAAGTTCATATCGAATATAAAACTCCAAATCTTCCAAAAAAAAGCATTTGCAAATTTGCCAAGATTTGGGGCATCCGCCGGTGTAATATATCTGGAAGGTATAACGCCGTGGCAAAGGACAACCGGCACAAAGGGCTTGCCGGACTTTTCGGCAGCGGCAAATAGGGGATAAAGGAGAAAGTGACCTATAACAAGAGAGTTTTCCATGCACAGCCTTTTTGATGCAGTATATATATCGTCGCGGACAGGAGCGAAAAAATTGTCTAAAATTATTTTGGTTCTTCAGACATTCCTGTGGATAATAACCACAGAGTCACAGAGGCACAGAGAAAAAAAGAAGCAAGAAGCAAGAAAGCTCAAAGCTCAAGGCTCAAAGGGGACTTCTTTCAGCTTTCAGCTTTCAGTTTGTTTCTTGCCTCTTTCCTCTTTTTTTAATCTTTTTT
>JACQEW010000329.1 GCA_016200365.1 Nitrospinota bacterium | reverse complement strand
CCAAAGAGCCTCTCTGCCGGGATTAAAGGGAGAATAAGAGAGTCAGGGGAAGGGCATCATAAAACCCTGCAAGAGCGGGAAAGGGAATATATTGAAACGGTCCTCAAGGCTGCAAAAGGGAACAGGACAAAGGCTGCCAATATACTTGGTATAGGGAGGAGGACCCTTTATGATAAGATTATTGCCTATGGCATTAAGGAGCAGGATAAGGAGTAATTGCAAAAGGCAAAATGAAGATTGCAAATTGCAAATTGTAAATTGCAAGAATCATAGCAAGGTTCTTTTATATTTTGCATTTTTAATTTTGCATTTTGCATTTTTCAATGCCCCTGCCCTTGCTGCAACCCTTACCGGACGGGTAGAGATAGTTGGTTCATATAATATAAAACCCCGAAAGAATTTAGATGAGCAGATAAAGGCAGAAAGGAGCCTGATAGTTTCTAAAGATGGCGGTATAAAAGATGCCGTTGTCTTTATTAAAGGAATAAACTTGTCCAGTTATGTTCCCGATCAAAAGCATATCAGGACAGGCTTAAAACGGGAAGAGACATCCTCCTTAATCCAGAAAGAGGTTGTCATTGATCAAAAGAGAAAGGCGTTTATCCCACACGCATTTCCTGTCATTGTGGGGGCTAAAGTAACCTTCAAGAATTCAGACCCCTTTGTACACCGCATTATTTCAAATTCAGAGGAAAAAAAACTCAGGATGGAGTTTGCCTACGAAGGGGCAACCATGGATGTAACATTTGATAAACCCGGTATAATCGAGCTGTGGTGTGATGACCATAAGAGGATGCAGGGATGGATACTGGTTATGGAGACACCCTTTTTTGCCGCAACCGATGAAAAAGGTTATTTTACTATTCCCGATGTTCCAGTAGGGAGATATACAGTAGAAGTCTGGCATGAGGTATTGGGTATCCAGAATAGAGAGATAGAGATAAAAGCGGGTGAGAATTCAATGGTTGATTTTAAACTGCCGGGTAAGGAGTTTTAGGGAATGTCTCAGAGATGCTTTTTGATATTCTTAATAGCCGTCACAGTTTTTATTTTCCTGACCCTTCCCTCTCAAAAAGGATTTTCTATTGAT
This sequence comes from Nitrospinota bacterium, assembly GCA_016200365.1. Classification (GTDB taxonomy): domain Bacteria; phylum Nitrospinota; class Nitrospinia; order UBA9942; family UBA9942; genus JACQEW01. Next base: position 3,674 of record JACQEW010000329.1, on the reverse strand, counting down.
AGCCATCTCCCTCAAGATACTTTAGAATCGGACGACCCCCGTCCTCCAATTCCTGAGAAATACAGGGATAGTATAAATCATCTTCCGAAAAATGAAAAGAGTCTTGCCGAAGGGGAATGGCTGTATGATACAAGATGTTCTGCCTGCCACGGAGGAAACTTAGATGGCAATGGTCCTGAGGCAGAGGGTCTCTTTCCAAAACCTGCCAATTTTATATACCTACTCACCACAATTAAGACAAAAGAATCTTATCTATTCTGGCGGATAAAAGAGGGTGGACCTGGTCTTCCTAAGGAATGGATGCCATGGAACTCTGCGATGCCTGTCTGGAAAGAAGAGCTTACAGATGAAGAGATATGGAAGATTATTCTTTATCTATATGAGGCAGTAGGAGAATCTCCTCAGTAGTTGGGCAAATATCGCTCATATTTTACTACCCTCTCTTTTCCTTATATTTTAATAATCTCCATAAAGCTTTCTAAAATCTGTGCAGGAATCGCCCAAAACGATGAGTTGCTTTAGCAAAACCTTTCCCCCTTCTAAAATATTAAAATCTCTATTAAATCAAAAGGTTAAATAGAATATTTAAACCTTATAAACTTTGGTATAGTTGTTGCTCTTAAAAGTAAGTGTTGAAAAGAGAATAATCCTCCTCTTTCTCTTTTCATCATTTCATCTCCTCAACCTGAGGGTTAGGGTGGAGGCGCCACCACCTGACCCCTCGGTTAAGAGGAGGGAGTGCAATTATTTTAATAGAACACGGATGACACGGATTGGACGGATGGACACGGAGATAAGAAGCAAGAAGCCAGAACATAGAAGGACGAAGGACGAAAAGAAATAACAGCCTTTCCGTCCCTCATCTCTCGTCTCTCGTGTTTCTTGCTTCTTGCCTCTTGAATCTATCCGTGTAAATCTGTTTTATCTGTGGAATTTTTTTTAAAAATCTTTTGTTTTTATCTGTGTAATCTATGTTCTATAACTTAATGGAGGAGTTAGGGAGGTGAAGATGATAAAAAGGGATAGGGTATTAAGGTTAGTATTAGCTTTTCTTTCTGTTTTTCTATTTGTTTCACCTGATTGGATAATGGCAGAGGAGCCGCCAAAGGTGGAGTTTAAGCCAAAGGTGGGCGGCTATATAGAGGGCTGGTATAGGAATGATAGCAGTGACCTTTCCGCTCAAACAACTGCTGCCACGAAAGTAAATAATGAATTTAGGGTGAGGAGGGCAAGGATAGATGTTAAGGGGAATGTGAGTGAAGAGGTTGGCTACAGAGTCAATGGAGCTTTTGATGGTCCCAGCCCTGCCAGTGGTTCTGCAACTGTAAAACTATGGGATGGGTATATTACTTATAAGGCACATTCGTTTGCCAATTTCACCCTTGGGCAGTTCAAATACCCATTTACATTAGAAGGGTTGGAGGGGACTCCCGACAGGATTCCTGTCTTAAGGGCTGAGGCGATAAATGATATAGCAAGTAAACTCGGCACGAAAGGCGGTAGTTTCAGGGATATTGGAATTATGCTTGGCGGCGGTTCTAAAGAGGCACTCGGTTTGAAATATGGTATTGCCTATATTAATGGAAATGGAATTAACGCAGGGGACAATGGTAACGCTAAGGATGTGGTGGGCAGGGTAACCATTTCACCCATTGATGGTTTGACCCTTGGGGGTTCAGGATATTCAGGGAAGGCACAGGATGAGACAGCAAGTTTTGAAGTAAATGAAGGCGCCTACGGAGCAGAAATGGAATTTATCCTTAAAGATATGGGTATTAGTTTCAGGGGTGAGTATGTTACGGCAAAATGGGAGAATTGGAATGTGGCAACCGCTGCTGCTGCATCGGGTAAAAATCAGGAACCAAAGGGGTGGTACTTTCAGGGTGCTTACAAACTTTCGGCGGGTTTGCAGTTGATGGCCCGATATGAAGATTATGAAAAAGACTCCAATACTGCAAATAGCCATTTAAAGACAACGACACTGGGGGGAACTTATTACATCAAGGATAAGACGAGGATTACCGCCAATTATGTGATGAGGAGTCCTGATAACAGCTCCATAGTAACTGCACAGGAGACCGATGCTAAAGGGAATAAGATTAGTAATATATTCTTTGTCCAGATGCTTGTGACGTATTAATATGGGTGGAAGGGGCGAGCTTGAATTGATAATAGTTGGAATTGCTGGTTTGGGCATATTCCTGTCGCTTGTACTCATAATGGGTCTTAGTTAAGTGTTGTTGCCTAAACCTGCCGGTTCAGGCTTGTAGCCTGAACCAAATATTCAGGTTAAATATTCAAGATTGAACCAGCGATAAATGAAGATAAAAGACAAGCTGATAAAAGTGATAAAAAATGATTATTTGCTCTTGGTAGTTGGTTCATTAATAATAGTATCTTTCATGATGCTATGGCTCTTTTAAAGAAAGGAGGGTGAAACAATATGAATATTAGCAGAAGGGATTTTGTAAAGGGTGCAGGGGCTGGACTTCTTGCATTGCTGGCAAGCCCTGAGCTTGCCTTTTCAAAAGTTCAGGTAGTAGGAGACCCCCTGCAGGAATATGAATACAGGGGGTGGGAAGACCTCTATAAAAAAGAATGGACATGGGACAGGGTCCAGTACGCAACACACAGCGTTGGGTGCGTTGGCAAATGCTCGTGGAAGGTATATTCCAAAAACGGCATCCCGTTAAGGGAGGAGCAGACCTCAACATATCCTCTTTATGGAAAACACACCCCTGGCAAATACACATGGAAGTGTATGGGAAAGGATAGAGGGGAGGCTATAAGATATGGTGCGGGCGGCAAGATACCGTCATTTTCACCGAGGGGCTGCCAGAAGGGCATCACCTATTCAGACTACATGAAACAGGGAAACTTCCTCAAATACCCACTGAAGAGGGTTGGTGAAAGGGGCGGGAGGAAGTGGAAGAGGATTTCATGGGAACAGGCATTTAATGAGATTGCGGATAAGATTATTGATATTACCTTAAAGGACCCGGGCACCATGATAACCACATCAAGGCCCTTTAGCCAGCTCTCAAAGGGCGGCTCTGAGAGGTTCACAGGGCTTCTTGGCGGCATGCTTGTCCCTGTCTCCGCTATGGTGGGCGATGCCTATCCGGCAGGACATACTGTGTTGATAGGAAGGATCGGCTCTAATTTGGATGACTGGTTCACAGCGGACTGCCTCGTAGGGTGGACACAAAACTTTACTGCCATGAGGATTCCTGACGCCCATTTTGCACATGAGGCAAAGTATAACGGCGCAAGGATTATCGTGGTTGACCCGAATCACAATGTAACAGCGGCGCAGGCCGCAGACCTCTATGTCCCAATAAGGATGGGGAGCGATTCCTACCTCGCCGCGGCAATCTGCAACACCATCATAAAGGAGAAGAAATATGATGCAGACTTTATGAAGGAGCAGACAGATTTGCCGTTCCTCGTAAGGCTTGACAATAAGAAATTCTTAACCCAGAAGGATATGAAGCCTGACGGCAAAGACCTCCAGTATTATTTCTGGGACACAAAGACAAACCAGGCAGTTGAAGCCCCTGGCTGTATGGAAAGTCCGGACGATAAAAAGACTTTGGATATTGCAAAGTTAGGTTATGACCCTGCTCTGGAGGGGAGATTCACTGTAAAGACAGCCGATGGCAAGGATGTAGAGT
>JACQEW010000318.1 GCA_016200365.1 Nitrospinota bacterium | reverse complement strand
ACTCTCTCTTTTAAAGACAGGGTGGTTTCTACTGCAATAACAAAGGCTCTTGAGTTCGGATATGATACAGTAGCCTGCGCATCCACAGGTAATCTTGCGAATTCCGTATCTGCTTTATCGGCAGAGGGGGGGGTAAAGAGCTATATATTCATACCTGCCGACCTCGAGACAAGCAAGATACTCGGGACGCTCATCTACGGGACGAATCTTATCGGTGTGAAGGGCAACTACGATGATGTAAACAGGCTCTGCAGCGAGATAGCAGCCAACTATCGCTGGGCATTTGTCAATATCACCATAAGACCCTATTACGGCGACGGCTCGAAGACATTCGGTTATGAGATAGCGGAACAATTAGGCTGGAAGGCGCCGGATAATGTTGTGGTTCCCGTAGCAGGCAGTTCTCTCATTACGAAGATATGGAAGGCATTTAAAGAATTCGAGATGCTCGGCTTGATTGGTAAGGTAAATACAAAGGTCTTTGCTGCACAGGCGGCAGGATGCTCTCCTGTAACCAGCGCTATAAAAGAGGGAAGAAATTTCATAAAGCCTGTAAAGCCGAATACAATCGCCAAGTCAATTGCAATTGGAAACCCGGCTGACGGCTTTTATGGAATAAAGACCGTTAATGAGAGCGGCGGATACGGAGAGGATGTTACAGATGAAGAGATTGTCGAGGGGATAAAGCTGCTCGCTCAAACCGAGGGGATATTTACCGAGACTGCCGGAGGGGTTACTGTTGCAGTTACAAAAAAACTTATCGGGCAGGGAAGGATTAAAAAAAATGAGCTTACGGTAATTTCGATTACAGGCAACGGACTTAAAACACAGGAGGCTGTTGCAAGCAGGGTCGGAAGCCCTGTCATTATCGAGCCGCGGCTTGGCTCGTTTCAGGACAGATTCGGGAAGATAATTTAATCGCAAAGTCGCAAAGGACGCAAAGAAAAAAACAAAAATAATCACACAAAGACACAAAGCCTCAAAGGAAATAAAAAAAGATTAAAAGATTAGCTAATCTGTAATTCTTTTCTTTGTGTCCTTTGTGACTTTGTGTGAGAAAACAAGAAAAATCATTTTTCTTTGCGCCTCTGCGTCTTTGCGGTTAATCAGGTTTTTGTTCTTTGCGCTCTTTGTGCCTTTGTGGTGAATTTTATAATTTAGGGAGGGAAAAAGATATGGCAGTGAAAGTGAGGATACCGTCGCCTCTGCAGAAGCTGACAAAAAATCAGTCTGAGGTTACAGCGAATGGTAAAAATATTAAGGAGTTGTTTTCAGACTTGGAAAAGCAGTATCCGGGGATAAGGGACAGGCTCTATGATGAGAATGGAAACCTGCGGAGGTTTATCAATGTCTACATAAACGAAGAGGATATAAGGTTTCTAAAGAATGAAGAGAGCGAGATTAAAGACGGAGATAATGTTTCGATTATTCCTGCAATAGCAGGAGGCATGGGGAACTAACAACTAACAACTGACAACTAACAACTGTTTTCAGTTATTAGTTAGTTGTAGGTTGTAAGTTGTAGGTTGTTAGTTGATTATGGGTTATGTCCTCTTTTACAGAAGAGCAGATTTATCGTTACAGCAGGCATATAATACTTCCTGAGGTCGGCGGGAAGGGGCAGAAGAAGCTTCTATCGTCGAGGGTTCTCCTGCTTGGCGCCGGGGGTCTCGGCTCGCCTGCTGCAATGTATTTAGCTGCTGCAGGTATCGGGAATCTGGGGATTATTGATTTTGATGTAGTGGATATGAGCAATCTCCAGAGACAGATACTCCACGGCGTAGAAGATATAGGCAAGCCAAAGGCTGAATCTGCACGGGATACTATAAAGTCGCTTAATCCCGATGTAAAGGTTGAACTCTATAAAGAAAGGCTTTCATCGGAAAATATAAACAGAATCTTTGAGAACTATGAAATTATTGTAGACGGCTGCGATAATTTTCCGACGCGGTATCTGGTAAACGATGCCTGCATAATGATGGGCAAGACAAATGTGCATGGAAGTATATTCAGGTTTGACGGGCAGGTTACCGTATTCAAGCCTAAGGAAGGTCCCTGCTACCGATGTCTTTATCCTGAGCCGCCGCCGCCGGGAATGGTTCCCAGTTGTCAGGAGGCAGGTGTATTGGGCGTCCTTCCGGGGATTATAGGGACACTTCAGGCGGTCGAGGTGATAAAGCTTATCCTCGGAATAGGAAAACCGTTGATAGGCAAACTCCTCCTTTATAATGCCCTTGATGCAGACTTCAGACAGGTTAAACTAAGAAGGGATGTTAACTGCCCTGTATGCGGTGATAACCCCACGATAAAGGAGCTTATTGATTATGAGGAGTTCTGCGGCATAGCGAGACACTGATATGAAATTTCTGATTTCTAAAGAATAAAAACTAAATCTTAACCACGGAGACACAGGGGCACAGAGAAAAGACAAAAAAATAAAGACACTGAAAGACACAGATAACCCCTGAAAGAAGCAATCAGGGGTAACACAGAAATAAATAACCTTAAAAATCATAAATAATCAGTGTCCATCTGTGTCAAAAAGATTAGTTTTTTCTCTGTGTCTCAGTGCCTCTGTGGTTTGTAATTTTTATGAATCAAGAAAAAAGGCAAAGATTGGGGATACTGCTGACGACAAGTCCTGAAAGCGAGAATACCTTTACCGTTATAAAGCTGACCGAGGCGGCTGTATCGCAGGGAAAGGAAGTTCAGATATTTCTTATGTGCGATGGAGTGCATAATATTAATAATCCGGATTTTACATCTCTATTGGATAAAGGGGCGACTATAACATTGTGCGCCCATAATGCTTCGGAGAGGCATGTGGAGAAAAAAGAGGGTATAAACTTCGGCAGCCAGTATGATTTGGCTTATATTGTAAACGGATCGGATAGGTTTTTATCCTTTACATAAAACAAGGAAATTATAAACCGCAGAGGCGCGGAGACGCAGAGATTAAAAATATTATTAAGAGGTTTAAAATTTTTCTCTGTGCCTCTGCGTCTCTGCGGTGAAAATTAAGTTTTTTGTTCATTATGAAAAAGGTAACAGTAGTCTTGCAGAAATCGCCCTTTAATACCTTGAGAAACTCCGAGGCGCTTAGGATGAGTCTTGGGCTTACCCTCGCTGAAAACGCAGTCAGGGTGGTCTTTGTTCAGGATGCAGTATATTGTCTTATGCCTACTATGCCGGAGAAGATCAAATCTCCAGTCTTCGGCAGACATATCGAGATGCTTCAAACATTAAAATGCAGGCTTGTTGCAGAGAAGGAATCATTGGAGGAGAGGGGAATAGGGGATATTGAATATAATGCAGAGGTAATGGACAGAAAAGAGATTTCCCAATTTATAAAGGAGAGCAATTCTGTCATTACTTATTAAAGTAGGGAAATTAGAAAAACACTTACATAAATATGAACAATTGGATCAAATTGAGTATTGAATACGCAAATCAGAGAAGTTATCTGGACGACTTGTTTAAAGTCTATCCGACTATCCCGGAAGGAATACGGGATATAGAGAAAAGCCTTTGGGGAAATATAGAAAAGGCATTTGAACGAAAAGATAACGTCGAATTGCTAAACAATCTTTTAAAGCTTAATCTTTTTCCGATTAAAGACTCTTATGTTGCATATTTGAAGCGCGATAAATCAGCGATTGAAAGAAATCCGGCTACAGTTGACCGCCTTTGTGGAAGGTTATACGAGATGGGATTGGATACTGTTTTCTCTCGCTGTTCCGAACCCAAAGAAACAAATAGACAAATCGGCCCGCTATTTAGGCGATGGCTGAATAAAAAATCATTAGGTATTCAACCGGTGAAATTAGATGACTTTATCAATGCAAAAGGAAATGCAATTTTAGACGGCGGGGATGCTGAAATGATGGGATTTGCTAAAAAATATTTAAACTACAAACACAATAAAGGTCTCGATTTTATTGGTCGCTTTAATGGTAAATATGTAATTGGTGAAGCAAAATTCTTAACTGATTTTGGCGTACACCAAAACGCTCAATTCAATGATGCAATTGCTACTCTTAAAGCTAAAGGAGTAAAGGCAATCACAGTGGCAATTCTCGATGGCGTCCTTTATATCAAAGGCAATAATAAAATGTATAAAGAGGTTACAACAAAACTAAAAAATGAAAATATCATGAGTAGTTTGGTTTTGCGCGAGTTCTTATATCAAATTTAGTCAGTTCAATATGTTTTTAACTTACGAGAATAAAAAGTCGGAAAGAGAAATATTAGACGGCGCAAAAAAGGCTGCGCTGAAATCTCTTTCCGGTAAAGGTTCGGCAAACAAGCTAATACAAGGCGACAACTTGGCAATTTTAAAAACCTTGCTGGAAGATTATAAATTAGGCGGCAAGGTTGACTTGATTTATATTGACCCTCCCTTTGCCACCAATGTGCATTTCAAGATGAGCGAAGGCAGGGCAAACACCATCAGCATGGCTAACGGTGATGATGTTGCTTATAGCGATACCTT
>JACQEW010000313.1 GCA_016200365.1 Nitrospinota bacterium | reverse complement strand
GTGGTAAACAGGCTGCCAACTGCTGCAACCATTGCTGCAAAGGATAAAGAGATTGCCGAATATGTGCAGAGCCTTTTTAATACCGCTTATTTCCGTATTAAAGCGTTTTTTAAAAGATTGCAGGTTTATCCCCTCTATCATTCTGAGACCCATCATGATAGTCTCTCCCATAATTTTTTTATCCTCCAGTCTTTCACTACCTGCTACTATCTCTTGCCCCTTGCCCCTTGCCCCTTGCCCCTTAATCTTATTTATATATTCCACTGGATTTTTAATATTCCATTGCCTCTCTCCATTTATATACGAGTATGCCCCTGCGCCTATGCCGAGATACTCCTCATTTCTCCAGTATATCTGATTATGCAGACACCTCCTGCCAGTTTTTGCGAAATTTGATATTTCGTAGTGTTCATAACCTGCACTTATCAGAAGTTCTATCCCCCTTTCATACATCTCTAACTGTCTATCCTCATCAGGCAATTGGTAGCCGCAGGCTTTAGCCTGCGTTTCACTCCAGAACTCTGTCCCCTTTTCTACTGTCAAATTATATGCAGATATATGCTCAGGGTTTAATTCAAGGGCGGTTTCAATATCGGACTCCCAATCTTTCAGGGTTTCATCCGGTATGCCAAACATTAAATCTATGGATATATTTTCAAAACCGGCATCTCTCGCCGACAGAATTCCCTGATATGCCTTCTTTGAATCGTGTATCCTTCCAAGTCTTTTTAAGAGCCTGTCATTAAAAGATTGCACCCCTATGCTTATCCGGTTAAACCCTCCTTTTCTTAATTCCTTCAGCTTATCTTTGGTTAATGTCTCGGGATTTGCCTCAATCGTAACCTCCGGGTCAGTCGTCAAATTTAATAGCCCTCTGCATGCTTCTAGTATTTCTAACAATTGCCATGACTCAAGAATTGTAGGCGTCCCGCCGCCAAAGAAGATAGATATAATATCATAAATCCCCCCTTCACCCCCCTTTTTTAAAGGGGGGCAGGAGGGATTATAAAGGAAAATCTCATTTTTAAGCGCCTCCACATATTCATCATAAATCCCATCCATACCACTATAAGAATTAAAGTCACAATAGTTACACTTTTTAATACAAAAGGGTATATGAATGTAAACTCCAAAATTTTTTCTCATTTTTCTATTATATCACTTATTATCTGAAAATTACCCCTCACTCTGCCCTCTCCCCTATGGTGAGAGGATTAAGGATAGGAAAGAAGACAAATATTCAGGATGGAAGTCTCCTCCATGTAACAAATAAGACCTATCCAAAATTACAGAGTCGTCTATAGAATTGTTGGCGATGAAGATATAGAAATTCTTGCTGTGCTACATTCTGCACGAAATTTTAAAAAATCCTTTTATGAGGAATGGGAATTAAGTTGAAGGAATATTGCTTATCCCTTCGCCCAACACAAACAATTTTTTTGCCAATATTTTATTTCTGTGGAATTTAAAACATATAACATATTGATTTTGATGGATTTACAGTCTTTAAAGATGGTCTGTCTGTGAGGGATAGAAATTGAAATAATCAATTCAAATAAAAATGTTTCACGTGAAACATTTTTATTTGTTTTTCCTTTTCGATATGCTATATTAGACTTCACTTTTTAGCCATGAATGAACACGAATTAACACAAAAATAAGAAGCAAGAAGTTAGATGCAAGAGGCAAGATTTTTTTCTTGCTTCTTGTTTCTTGCTTCTTGCATCTATTTGGGTTGTTCGTGTCCATTCGCGGCTTGTAATTTCTTTATGGGTAAGGTTATCTGTATTGTCAATCAGAAAGGCGGGGTGGGAAAGACCACAACAGCTATAAATCTTTCAACCTGTCTTGCCGTGGCGGAAAAGAGGGTTTTGCTTATAGATATAGACCCGCAGGGAAATACTACTACAGGATTGGGTGTAAACAGAAATGGGAAAAATATATACAATGCCTTAATTGGAGAGACACCTATATCTGATGTTATATTAAATAGCGGTATTGATAACCTGGATATAATCCCGTCAAATATTGACCTTATCGGCGCAGAGATAGAGTTGGTAAGTTATGACCGCAGGGAATCAAGATTAAAGGATGTATTAAAAGAGGTAAGGGAGATGTATGAATTTATAACAATTGACTGCCCCCCTTCGCTTGGTCTCCTCACTTTAAATTCATTGACAGCAGCAGATTCTGTATTAATCCCCCTTCAATGTGAATATTACGCACTCGAAGGGTTAAGCCACCTGCTGAATACAATAAGGCTTGTTAAAAGCTCTCTGAATCCTGAGTTGGCGATAGAAGGATTGCTGTTCACCATGTTTGACAGCAGGACAGCCATTTCATATCAGGTTATTCAGGAGGTAAAAGGGCATTTTAATGGGAAGGTTTTGAATACCGTAATACCGAGGAATGTCAGATTAAGCGAGGCGCCAAGCCATGGCAAGCCTATAATATTTTATGATTGCAAATCAAAAGGTGCTGATGCTTATATTGATTTGGCAAAGGAGATAATTACAAATGCAAAGAAGGGCATTGGGTAAGGGATTAAAGGCATTAATTCCGGTTGCCGAAGAAAAACAGGCAGGTATCCTCGAAATACCCATAGAAGATGTCCGTCCAAATAGATACCAGCCGCGAAAGACCTTTGATGATTCAAAACTTGCCGAGTTGGTAAGCTCTATTAAAGAGAAGGGGGTTGTCCAGCCTATAATTGTGCAAAAGTTAGACAGCGGTTATGAACTCATTGCCGGGGAAAGGCGCTGGAGGGCGGCACAAAAGGCAGGAATGGATAAAATACCTGCCCTCATCAAAGAGGTTACAAACGAAGAGTCTCTTGAATTGGCTCTCATTGAGAATATTCAAAGAGAAAATCTAAATTCAATGGAAGAATCAAGGGCGTATCAGAGGCTTGCCGATGAATTTAATCTTACACAGGAGGAGATTTCAAAAAAGGTTGGAAAGGATAGATCATCTATTGCTAACTATTTGAGATTATTGAAGTTACCACAGGAGATTCAGGATAGTATCTCAAATGAAGAATTGACTATGGGGCATGCACGAGCCCTCCTTTCTTTAAATTCAGCGAAAGAACAAATATCCCTTAAAGACATGATTATTGAAAAAGGTATGTCTGTCAGGGAGATAGAGTCTATTATAAATCGTGATAGGCAGTCAAAAAGGGAGCCGGCTAAAAGGACAATAGATATTTTTAAAAACAGGTTAGGGGAGGAACTTCAAAGATTCTTTGGAACAAAGGTTAATATTATTAAAGGCAGAAAGAGGGGGAAGATTGAGATTGTTTTCTACTCTGATGAAGATTTGGAAAGGATAGTAGAATTGATCAGGGGGTAAATTTACAGGAGGGAATTATGAATCAACAGGAAAAAAAGGAGGAAGTAAAAGCGTTTTTAGGTGAGGGGACGGAGTTTAAAGGTTTGCTGAGTTTTGAGGGGACGGTAAGAATAGATGGAAAATTTGAAGGGGAGGTAGTGAGTAAGGATACCCTGATTGTAGGGGAGAATGCGGTCATGAGTGCAGAGGTTTCAGTTGGGACAATTGTTGTAAGGGGTAAGATAACTGGCAATATAGCAACAACAAAAAAAATAGAGATTCTCTCAAAGGGTGAGATTATAGGAAATATAAAAACCCCTCTCCTATTTGTTGAAGAAGGTGCAATATTGGATGGAAAGTGTGAAATGATTAAACGGGATAAAAAGGTAACTGTCCTTCCGACAAAAGAGAGTGCGGGATTGGAAGCAAGGGCACCGGCTGTTGCATCATGAGAATCTGATGCAGTGGAGGACATGATGGTAGGAATATATCCATTCTTCATTTATCTGATACTTTTATCTGTTGTTTTTATTGTAAAATATTGGGGTTTTTGCAACAGACTCTTATGGCTTAAATTTTCTTTTCCGATTTATTCGGGTTAGGGAGGCTATTTTTCTGCCTTTATATTCCTTTTCCAATCCTTTGCCTTTAACCACAGCAGCATGCTTATTCCTGCAATTACTATCCATGTAAAAACAAGTCCTATCTTCCTTATTTTGGTCTCGTATATCATACCTTCTACGATTTCGCTGACATTTTTTGAAAGAGAGACTACCTCCGATGCACGCGTTTTTACCTCTTTGATAGAAAGTATATGGGTTAGGGAATAGGCTTCCGTCAATTTTGTCTTTGCCTTATCCATATCGTCCTCAAGATGTCCTGTAGCAAAACCGCTCCCCCTCCATTCTTTGATAGCGGAAACAGCATTGATTCCTGTCTTGTAGCTGTTTTCAGCCTCCATGAGAACGGTCTTTATATCGTCTCCGACTTTAAATGCCGGAGAATCCGATTGATGACAACCCCCGCAATCCATCTTACTCATGCCGGTAAATTTAGCTGCTGTCGGACGCTGGATATCGTGGTTGCCGTGGCATGTAATGCAGCGCGGCATCCCTTTTTTCTTGCCAGGCAGATGGGGACTCTTCTTGAAATATTCGGCTATAACAGCATGGCAGCTGCCGCAACCCTCTGCTATATCAGCCATGCCCGGGGGCGCCGCACCATGCGTGCCGTGGCAGTCCACACAGGTCGGGACCCTCAGATTTTTATTTTCAAATAGCATCCTTCCGTGATGGCTCTTTTTATACAGGTCATACTGATCTGTGGAGATATTGTATGGTTTCATCATTTCCTTGTTCGAGTGGCACTTGCCGCAAGTCATCGAAATATTGAATCTGTATACCGGCGACCGCGGGTCGTTTTTAGATAATATATTATGATTGCCATGACAAGATACACAGGTGGCAACAGCCTCATCACCTTTTTCAAAAAGCCGCATGCCGTGAATACTGGTTTTATAGAGATTAAGCTGGTCTGTCTTAAGGTTATACTTCCTCATCATC
>JACQEW010000009.1 GCA_016200365.1 Nitrospinota bacterium | reverse complement strand
TACACTTCTGCAGGCAGAAAGGATAGGTGTATCCCTGACCGACAACTATCAGATGGTTCCCGAGACAACTACTTCAGCATTTATCATCCACCATCCGCAGGCTAAATACTTTACCCCCACACCTTGACCGCAGGGCAAGGTGTGGGGGTTTACGGGTGAGTGAGGATATATTGCGATACATCTGCTCCAATTGCGGCTACATATTTGATGAAGAAAAAGGGGATATTGAACAAGGGATTAGTCCGGGCACAAAGTTTGAAGAGCTGGATGATAACTGGAAATGTCCTATATGCTATGTGAGTAAGGATTTTTTTGATAAACTGGATTGAAAGGAGTTGTATGAAATTTATAGACATCTTAAAAAAATTTTCAGAACTGAGGAGATGATAATATAATGGGCGTAACTACTCCAGAATGTATCGTCTGTGCATGGCGGGCAGCATGCAGTCTTAAATTCATGTATGAAGGGAGCAGCTCCCTCCACTGTCCTGAATTTACAAGAGATGTATCAATAGGCAAAGAACATGAAATTGCACCAACCTCATTAACCACAGAGGACGCAGAGAAAGAGAACACAAAAAACAAAAGAACAAAAACTTGATTTTAATCACTGAGATACAGAGACACAGAGAAAGACAAAAAAGATTAAGGAGAAAGGGAGAAGATGGAAAGATGGAGAAAAAGAAATAAAAACATATATCCACAGATTTCGCAGATTACCACAGATTAAAATCAATAATATTTTTAAAAATCTGTATCCATCTGTGGATTATTAGGTTTTTGTATTCTCCCTTTCTCTTTCTTTCCCCATTTCTCCGTATGGTTTTTCTCTGTGTCTCCGTGCCTCTGCGGTTTATAATTCCCTTTATTTGAACAAACCTTTTATCCCATCCGCAAAGGGAGGCTTGATAATCCCCTTCTCTGTAATAATGGCAGTTATATTTTTATTTGGTGTTACATCAAAGGCAGGATTTGCTACCTCCACCCCTTCAGGGGCTATCCTCTTACCACTCAGATGTGTTACCTCCTGCGGGTTTCTCTCCTCAATCGGAATCTTACTTCCATCGGTAATTTTTATATCAATGGTGGATAAAGGTGCGGCTATATAAAAAGGTATGCCGTGCTCTTTTGCAAGAATTGAAAGGGAATATGTCCCTATCTTATTGGCTGTATCTCCGTTCGCTGCAATCCTGTCCGCACCGACAATAATTTTATCTATCTCCCCTTTCCCCATAAAATAACCTGCCATATTGTCTGTAATCAATCTCACAGGTATGCCTTCTTTTACAAGCTCCCATGCTGTAAGCCTTGCTCCCTGAAGGAATGGTCTTGTCTCATCTGCATATATCTTTATTTTTTTACCTTTCTCATGGGCGACCTTAATGACACCGAGTGCCGTTCCATACTCTCCTGCCGTAGCTAATGCCCCTGCATTGCAATGTGTAAGGATAGTATCACCATCCTCTATCAATTCCTGTCCATTCATCCCCATAGTCCTGTTTATCGCTATATCATCTTCATATATCTTCAATGCCTCTTTTTTAAGAATATCTTTGATTGATTCCACAGAGCCATTCCTGTTTTTCTCTGCAGCGGATTTCATCCTCTCGATTGCCCAAAAAAGATTTACAGCAGTAGGTCTTGTAGATGCCAAATGGTCGCAAATATTTAAAAATTCGCTATAAAACTTATCAAAATTCTTTGTAGAGATATTTTTTGCCCCAAGAGCGACCCCCATAGCAGCAGTAACGCCTATTGCAGGCGCACCCCTCACCTGCATGGTCTTTATAGCCTTTGCCACATCCTGATAATTATCACACTCCACATAGACTTCCTCTAACGGAAGCCGTGTCTGGTCAATGAGCCTTACCTTTCCATTTTTATATTCTACTGTTTTAAACATTACAATACACCTGATTACACAGATTCTTAAAACGATTACACAGATACTCCTTACTTAATCTGTGTAATCCTATCTTTAATCTGTGTAATCAAAAATTCTTTTTTAACACCTATTATTTTTATCAATTTATTCTTACTTTTATGCCCGCCTATTATCTCTATCTGCCCCTTACTTATATCGAGGCTCTTTGCCAGAAACTTTATCAGACCTTCGTTCGCCTCTCCCTCTACCGGCGGCGATGTCAGTTTTATCTTTATCGCATCTCTGTATAAACCGCAGACCTCATTTTTCGATGAACGGGGCTGAACCCGAACAGAAAATATAACACCTTCTCCATAATTTTGCATTTTGCACTTTGCACTTTGCATTTTATTTCTTCCCCTCTTCCTTCCCCATCATATCCATAAGCTTCAGGTGATTTTCTATCATTGTCCTCAGTTGCGCCTCAAACTGTCTCCTTTGGGTTTTAAGCTCTGCAACATCCCTTTCCATCTTAAAAACCTTCTCCTCAGCAGCCTTCAGCACCTCCGACGCCTTCATCTCCGCCTGCTTTACAATAAGCTGTGATTCCTGATTCGCCTTATCAATTGCATCTTTTCTGAAATCCTGAGCCGATGTAATCATCTTTCTGAAATCGCCCTCAGCCTTTTTATATTCCTCAATCTCCTTCTCTCTCTTTCTTAATTCATTTTTTAAGCTTTCATTCTCTTTGTTAAGCTCCTCAAGCTCATTGGCAATCAGCTCCAGATAGTTATCCACCTCCTCAATATTAAAACCCCTGAACTTGAGTCCAAACTGCTGCTGCTTGACATCCATAGGTGAGATTCTCATACTACATTACCTTCCTTTAGAACACGAATTACACGAATATACGAATGACACGAATAGATTCAAGAGGCAAGATGCAGGAAGCAAGATGCAAGATATAAGATTTTTTCTTGCTTCTTGTTTCTAATACATTCGTGCCATTCGTGTTAGAGTTTTTTTTCTTTTAATGTAATCTTACTGCTATCTGCATTAATGTGGATACGAGAAAGCTCTGGAGAAACATAATTATGAGAAATACGATTATCGGTGAAAAATCTATGCCTGTTGTATAAACCGGAATAAGCCTTCGTATTGGCGTCAGAACAGGCTCTGTAACCCTATAGAGAAACTGGACGATTGGATTATACGGATCGGGGTTGACCCAAGAGATAAGCGCCCGTATGATGATAATCCACATATAGATATTGAGGAGTATATCCAGAACCTTTGCTATCGCACTTATCAGATTTCCGAGTATGAACATATAATAAAACCACTCTTTCTATTTATTTTGCAATCTCTTTCAGCAGGTCATACCTTCTATCTTCAGCATCTGCATCTATTATAGAAGAATATTTAAAAAATATATCCTCGTTCTTTATCACAAGGGGCACCCCTCTGATAGAGCTGGCTGCTACAAGCGGGGCAGCAAGATTAAGTATAACAAGGTCAACATCTACACCTACTATATCCTCTATCTCCACCCATAAATCAAGCATGCTGCTATTCCAGTAATCGGTTTCTTCCCATTCAATGATTTTTCCTTTAGGATAGAAATAGACTGCTATATCTACATCAGAAAGCTTACTCGCCAATCCATTCATATACGAGCCAAAAAGAAATGCAAAACATATATCCGGACAGGAGTAAAAATATTCTTTCAATCTTTCTATTGTTTCAGGTGATAGCTTCATCCCTTGTCTCTTTATCAATAAATTCTTTTGCTTTTCCGAGGAATTTCTCATATAAAGGTTTTGCCTCCTTTATAAAATCTTTAATAGATTCCCATCTTATGTCTAAATATTCGTGTGTTATGACATTTCTCAATTTAACCCATTTTGAAAGCCCTTTTCCATGCGGGCTAAATGGCTCAACTAAATCCAGGGCAGCAACGATTTTCGTATAACTTTCAGGCAGGGATATTTCTTTTAAATAGAGCACAAGTTTTGCCATATCTATTGATGAATTTATCAGATTTTCTATCCATCTTTCGACTTCCCTTCTCTTTTTCCTATCGGCAGAATATTCATTCCATGTAAGCGATGAATAATCATTCCAGTCCTTCATCTCGGATTCAAGGAAGTCCAGATGCTGTTTAATCTGAATAATCTTCATAAGTCACGATTTGCTCATTCTTACCCTTTTCTTTAAATTTTATGCTATCCATATAACCTGTCTGGACGGCAAAAAACTCACTTCTGCATACACTCTACAGGTAAATTTCTAAAATGAGAGGTTTTTTCTCCTATTCCCTTACCTTTCCCAATTCCTCCGACCTTTTTGTCGCTACCTCTACTGCATCCATTAAAGCTCCCCTCAATCCCTTATCTTCCAGGGCATGGAGTCCGGCAATTGTCGTGCCTCCCGGGGAAGTAACCATATCTTTAAGCTCTCCAAAATGTTTCTTGCTCTCAAGGGCAAGTTTTGCAGAGCCGAGCATTGTCTGGATGGCAAGGAGATTTGCCACATTTCTCGGCAATCCAACCTTAACGCCGGCATCGGAGAGCGCCTCCATAATTAAAAACATATATGCCGGACCACTGCCGCTCAAGCCTGTTACGGCATCCATCCATTCCTCCTTTTCTACGAGAACCGCTTTCCCCACTGTCTCAAATATCTTAACGGCAATATCTCTATCGGTATCCGAGATTCCCGGAGACAGGTAGATACCTACTGCACCCTCCAGAACCAGCGACGGGGTATTCGGCATAGCCCTTATAATCGGCGGCACAGGATGGGGCAGATTCTCTCTCAAAAAATCCATTGATACGCCTGCCGCAATTGTGATTAATAATTTATCCTTCGATATATCACCGGCTATCTCCTTTATCACATCCTTTATATCGCTTGATTTAACGGCAAGGATGATTATATCCGAACCCCTGACAACTTCCGAATTGTCTGTAAAGACCTTTACCCCATAATTTTTTGCAATATAGGCAAGACGCTCCTTTGTTTTATCGGAGGCAGCTATCCGCTCAGGATTGACAATCTTTGATTTTAACAGCCCCTTTATCAATGATTCACCCATATTCCCCGCACCTATGAAACCTATTCTCTTATTTTCCAGCATATTATCCTCCTTAACAGTTCACCACGGATATTTACCCCGTTAGAAGTAATCCCAATGGCTGTCGGGATGCTCCACCACCGGTGGAGACTTCTAACGGGGTTCACGGAAAAACACGGAACTTAGAATATTCTTCTTTTGAATTTAAACCTTTTATTTCTACTCCGTGGTTTTCCGTGTCCTTCTGTGGTGAACTATTACTTATCTCCTTGTTCCCTTTCGCCAAATATGGCGTTGCCTACCCTTACCATTGTGGCTCCCTCTTCTACTGCCGCCTCAAAATCATTCGACATTCCCATAGAAAGCTCCTTCATCTCTATACCCTCCCTTTGAATATCATCCCGCAGCATACGAAGCATCCTGAAATATTTTCTCGAATCCTCGGGGGATTCTGAAAAAGGGGGAATGGTCATCAATCCTTTTATCCGTATATCTTTAAATCTTAATATATCCTTTACAAGCCCTATTGTATTTTCAGGAGAAACACCGAATTTTGTTTTCTCACCGGATAGATTTACTTCAACCAAAATGTCTGTCTTCAATCCCCTGTCTTCCGCCCTTTTTTGAATCTCCTCTGCAAGGGGGAGGCTGTCTACCGAATGGATAAGGCTGAAGATATCGAATATGTATTTCACCTTATTGGTCTGGAGATGACCTATCAGATGCCATTCAACCCCCCTGCCTATCTCTCCGAACTTCTCCCTCGCCTCCCGAACGCGGCTCTCGCCGATAATTGTTACACCTGCTGCAATAGCCTCCTTTATCCTCCGGACATCAACAGTCTTTGTAACAGCGATTAATTTTATCGCCCCGGCATCCCTGCCAGACCTCTCAGCCGCCAGCTTAATCCTCTGCAAAATATCAATTAAATTGGCAGATATGCTGTTCATATTTACAGTAAGAAGTTATAACATAAGAGGGGGTAATATTACAACATTTCATTCTGGGAAACAAAATAGGGTCTGTAGGAAAAGGTTGCAACAATATTGAGCTGATTTTTGGCGATGGAAGCAGGAAATTTATCAAATGGTGTAGCAGCCTTTACAGCCCTGACAGCTTCATCATCCAGTATCCTGTGATTTGTAGGTTTAAGGAGTTTAACATCCATGAGCGTGCCGTCCTTTGATATGGAAAATCTCAGTGTCAGACTCCCGCTTATGCCGCGGGACATTGCATCATCGGGGTATCTCCAGACCGAATTAATCTTTCTCTTTATAGAATCAAAATAGGGGCTGTATTTAAACTCCTTCGTATCGAGAGATACTATATCATTATCAAAATCCTGCTCACGAGACCCTGTATCTTCTTTTTTTTGAGTCATTGACTCGAAGCTGTTTGAAAGCCTGGAGGTAATATTATTATGTTCAATTGGAGATTTGGGGGTATCCTTATAACCGAATCTGTTTAATTCTGTAACAGGAATGACCGGTAACTCAACAGGCTCTGTCTTTTTATCCTCTTTTTTTACTTTATCGGCAATCTCAGAAGGATAGACCTTTTTCTTATGAACAGGATTCTCTTTAATTTCAGGAAGTTGAATTAATCGGATACGGAGGGGCGATTCTTTTTTATTCTCGATGTAAAAGCTGCCGGTAGATATAAAAAATAGTGCATGCAGGAAACAAGATAACCCAATAAACCCTCTAAGACTGTATTGCATCATGAGCGATTAATCTAATGATAAATACCCTTTATCTCCTGCTGAAAGGATGGGATTATGTTTATCCAGTCTTCTATTATAGGAATTAGCTCATATTCAAGAAGGTCGGATAGTGTTACCCAATCCTGATTGACCTGTGCGGAATGCATATCGGATATGAGTTTTAAAAGCTTCTCTTTACGGCTTTGAATCGTCTCTCCGTTAATCGTCATCTTTGAAAAATCAATATTGAACAACTGCCTTATCCCTTCGATCAATTCATCAAATAACTGCAGCGCCTCGATACATAACAGATAATTTTTACTCGCCTCCTCTTCGGTTTTTCCCCTGAAGCATTCCGCTGTGGACTGCAGGGCAGGAGTCAGCTTCCGCAGATGCTCTCTCAGATTATTCAGGCTCTCCTCTGTTATTTTTCGTATATCCATAATAAATTCAGTTAAGAGTTAAGAGTTATGAGTTAAGAGTTTCAAAACATTTTTTTATTAATTCTTAATTTTTCAATGTATAGGAAAATATATCCACAGATTTCACAGATTACCACAGATTAGAATTAATAATATTCAAAAAAAATCTGTGTAAATCTGCATAATCTCCCTGCTGGTTCAATCTTTTAGATTGAACCTTAATGTTTTGGTTCAGGCTACAAGCCTGAACCAGCGGTGTGAATTATGTCTTTGTTCCTATTAACTCTTCACTTATGTCTTCTAACAATTCTCTCATAATGCCTGCCTCTGCTGTAATTGCATCGTATAGCGGCAGGGTATCCTCTGCCAGTTTCAAAACATTATCTCCCTGAAGATTCTCTTTGCCGAATTTAAACAGGCTTACCATTGGACCCGATGCCTGCTCCGTCATGCCGAGAAGGTTTATATTTTCATCTATATCGTTAATCCTGCCGCCCATCTCTTTTACATATTCAACATCAAATCCCCCCCTGCCCCCCTTTTCTAAAGGGGGGTATGGGGGGATTATTGTCTTTGAGACTTCCTTTATTATATTCTTAGTAACCGAAGCCCCCTCTCTGCCCAATTTTGCCAATCTATCAAAGCTGTCAAGCACATTATGCAGGCTTGCGGTGAGTGAAGCGAATCCATGAGGATTAAGTTCGCCTGACCGGACATCAAAATGATTTTTAATTTTCTCCGCAATCTCCTTAGCTTGAAGCTTAAAGGCTGAAGGCTGAAGAATATTCAGTCTGCCGTCACTCCCAAGAACCTTTTTCCACATAGCCCTGTAGGCATACCCCACAATATCGCTTAAACCTGCAGGCTTCTTTATCAACGGCAGAAATTCTACCATATTGTCTGCATCAAAGGAAGAATAAAAAGGCTTTACCCTGGAAAAGAGGCAAGAGGCAAGAGGCAAGAGGCAAGATAAATTATACTGCACTTTATATCTTATATCTTGCATCTTGTTTCTTGCATCTTGCTTCATAATTATTTCCACTGCTGCCAGCACATCCTCAACAGTTATATAGTCCTTGCACACAGGGTTTTTGCAGTTTGTATGATGACTGCACGGCGAGCATGGAATATCTGCCTGCAAGATAATATGTCCTTCTCCATAGGGTCCTGTCTCATGCACGAGTGCATGGGCAAAGAAAAGGGCTGCTATCTTCGTCCCGAGCGCTGCTGCTATGTGCATCGTTCCTGTATCGTTGGTTATCAGGATATTACATCTTTTAATAAGTGCAGCAAGCTCTCTCACAGATGTTTTGCCGACCACATTAATAACCCCCTTTAATTCCCCCTTTAAAAAAGGGGGATTGAGGGGGTTAGTCCCCCTTAATAAAGGGGGATCGAGGGGGTTGTTAATCTTCGCCTGAACCTCATCCCCAAGCTCCTTTTCAGAAGACACCCCGAATATTATTATCTTTGCCCCATACCTTTTGATAAGCTCCAAACCAAGTCTTGCAAAGGAATCAGGCGACCACCTCCTGTCAGGACGGCTCGAGGCAGGCTGAAAACCAATCAGCATATCGCTGTCCTTTATCCCATTTTTTTGTAAAAACTCGTTTGCAAAACTTAATCCATCTTCTGCAACATTTAGATAAAGTCTCTTGCCTGACGGCTGAATATCGCCGCTCTTCATATATATATCAACCAGATTAAATCTGTTGTAATGCCTGTTGAATATGATATTGCAAAAATAATTCAGCCACGGATGCCTTATAACTCTGTGTCCGTAATCTGTAGATGTAAGACCCCTGACATCCGGGACATTCAGGAGAGATGTAAAAATGGCAGTGAGCTTTGAATGGCTTAAGTTTATCACTGTATCGAATCTCTTTGACTTCATCTGCTCCACAAGCTCATCCATGTAACGGTAAACCTGAAACAGCGATACCTCCTCCCCTTCAGACTTTGGGGCAAACTGTTTTATATCGAAGGTATAAATTTCATCAATAAATGGAACATCATTGCATATCTCTGAAAAATTTTTATTCGCAAGGAGGGTAATTTTTAAATCGGGATATTTTTCCTTAAGACCTGCAATAAGGGGGGTTGTCTGAAGCAGGTCACCCATCCGGGTAAGATTTAAGATGAGGATATTTTTCATAGTTAAAAAGTATATTGGAATTGAATAACATAATCAATACATTATTCAATAATTCCCTTTCCCCTTGCGGGAGAGGGCGAGAGTGAGGGTTAAATATGGTGAATCGCTGTTTTCTATCTCTATTTTTTGATGCACAGATTTTCAGATTGACAGCAAATTTTAAAGAGCTTATAATCGGAACAATAAAGAGTCGCATATAATCCCAGAAGATGACAAAGAGTAAAAATAGTTTATTTGTAAATAAGTTATGCAAAATGTGAAATCAACCACCCTGCAGCAAGCTACAGGGAATACAAGTTTAAAAATATTCGAAAGGAAGATGTAATGGCTATTTTTACACCGGGAGGACTTAAAATCAGATTACCGTTAGAACATTGTTTTGCACTAATTGCAAGGCTTTATCCAAACGTTGACGCTTTCAAACTCTTAAAAACAACTGAAGGCTTTGAGATTATTCCAGCTTTTCTGTCATTCATTACGGGTATAATATGTTTTATTTTTGCAGTAGAGCCTTTATGGATTGGGTTATATGTATTTATCTCATCGATTATTGGGTTTTTTATCACTCTTACTATCTTCGCTTACAGAATTCCGATTTTGCCAACGTTGAGCACATTATTTAGTTACGCCTATGGTTTCGGTATCTACTGGATTTTAATTGCAGTAGCAGGTTTTGTCATTGCTGACTGGAAACGGATTATCGCATATTTTGTAGGAGCAATAATGGCAAACTTTGTCAAGATGGCCATTGATTTAATTAATTCCAATAGGTTGTTTAAGAAATTTGCGTTGTATGTTAGTGGGTCAGAAATAAATTTCTATAACGCATATCTTTGGCATGCAACAAAACTTGGCAAATCATTAGACCTTACTATATCTGATGATGAACTAAAAAGAGAAAACTGGAATCAAGCTTTTGAAGATTTAGCTGTGAAATGGCCTGAGGTGGTAAATAGGTTTACAATTGATTAAAAATAAACAAAAGAAATAGGGTCTTAAAATATGATTTTTAAAAAACTGCCCGCTACGGCAGATAACAGAGTGTTTGAGATTTATATCCAAATGCTTCGCCCTTCTCAAACACTCAAACCGTTATCTATTCATTGTGGGAATATGTGAAAGATATTATAATGGAAATATATCAATTTTAAGGAGAATCTGATAATTGAATATGATAACTCAGGAACAAATTAACCAAATCGTCAATGCAATCATTACAGGTTACGCTCCTAAAAAAATAATCCTTTTCGGGTCTTATGCTATAGGAACTCCTGTCAAAGAGAGCGATATAGATTTGCTTATTATCAAGGATGACAATTTGTCGAAGATACAGAGGAATCGTGTTGTCAGGAGTTTTTTAAAGGATTTCTCCTTGCCTGTTGACATCATTGTTAAAACCAGTCAGGAATTTGAGATGTTTAAGAATGTTATTGGAACGGTAGTTTATGCAGCCAATAAATATGGCAGGGTCATTTATGGATAAGAATGAAATTGTAGAACATCTTGTCGAACAATGGATTAAAATAGCGGAAAGAGACTTGCTTACTGCAAAACAGGGATTGGAAGCCGATGAAGTTATAACGGACACTGTTTGTTTTCATTGCCAGCAAGCCGCTGAAAAATATCTAAAGGCATTTCTCGTTAAGAAACAAATCGAGTTTACAAAGACACATAACATAATGTCCTTGCTGAATCTTTGTGCATCAGATGATAATTCGTTCAAAGAAGAATTATCAGAGGCGGATAATTTGACCGATTATGCTGTTGAAATACGCTATCCCGATGACTGGTATGAACCGACCATTGAAGAGACGAAGCTGGCTTATGAAAGCGCTCTTAAAGTCAAAAGTTTCGTTCTTAAAAAGCTTGAAATCTCAAAAGAATAGATTTTTTTGGGGGAGGGACAATAGTTGAAAAGAGTTTTTTGGATTTAACCTTGCTTCTCCGTCAGAAACTGCTCCATCATTAAGAATATTGCCTCTGGTCTTGTGAGGGATCCCTTGCCATTCTCTATCGCTTTCACAATCGCCTTTATTGAAAGTTTTTCTTCGCCTTTGAACTGGGAAAGAAATTTTTTTAGCTCTGTATTCTCGCCTGCCTCTCTTATCATCCTCTCCACATCGTTTACCCCTTGACCCTTGCCCCTTGGCCCTTGCCCCTTTTTGATAAATTTATCCTTCTCATTCTCAAAGATAACTGCAAGCATCTCCTCCATCCTGTTTTCAAAGGTATGGTATTTAACCGCCCTTTCCATTGCCCTATCTGCTATCCTCTCCCTTTCCTCCGGGTGGTCTAAATAATATCTGAGCTTTTCCCTTATATCTCTCAAGTCTTTGAAACAGATTATTTCTTCTCCAATTTTAAACAGACTGTCTAACTCACTTCTATAATCCACCAATTGAAATGCCCCGCATGCAGCCAGCTCAAATGTCCTCGGGTTTACAAAATCACCTTCGGGGTCAACGTCATCGTGATAAGACGATGAGTGGAGGTTCAGGTTTATCTTTGAGCCGTTAAAAATTTTTACATACTCCTCCGGAGACAGCCGTTCGCCGCCCTTCTGTATAAGTTTTGCGAGGGGCGAGGCATAATCCCATTCAGTCCCCCATATCTTAAAATCAAAATCCATCAGCCCCTGAAAAAATATCCTCCTGTTGTGATACCCTGCACCCATAAAGGAAATATCGGAGGAATATAATTTCTTTTCTTCATCTGCGAGAGGAATCTTCCTGTGGACATCGGGGGAGCATGCCTGGGGGAGATAGTGATAGTTTTTAACCCCAATCTTCTTTAACTCATCAAAGAACACACCTCTCTGAATGGTAAAGAAATAGTCATAGTGTGGTGCTGCCTCCTTCCAGTACAAGAGGGTTCTGAAGTCCTCGACAAACCAGAATGCCACCGAAGCGCCTCTGCCTTTTAATCTCTGAATCACATTGGGAGTAAGAGG
>JACQEW010000314.1 GCA_016200365.1 Nitrospinota bacterium | reverse complement strand
CAGAACCTTTTTTACCTCTTTGCCGTCAGGACCTGTCTGGTGTGTTACAAGTTTTTTACCCAGCATCCCCTCGGCATATTGTCTTGCCTCCTGATGACTCCTGGCAAGCTTAACTCCGCCAGCCTTTCCCCTTCCACCTGCATGTATCTGAGCCTTGACAACACAGACACTGTTGCTGCCCAAAAGTCCTTTTGCAATCTCCTCTGCCTCATCAGGAGTAAAGTCAACCCTCCCCTTCGGCACAGCTACACCGTATTTTGATAGTAGTTCTTTAGCCTGATACTCGTGTATATTCATGAATCCTCCTTATCTTTCTCATATTTATAAATTGAGTTTATCAGTTTTTTCAGGACATCTCTATTCTCCATATAAAACCTCACAACCTGCCATCTGAAATTAAGATACCTGTGTGCAAGGCGATTCCTCTGAACCGTAAATTTTGCAAGAGATTCACCCTCCTCATATTTATAAATTGAGTTTATCAGTTTTTTCAGGACATCTCTATTCTCCATATAAAACCTCACAACCTGCCATCTGAAATTAAGATACCTGTGTGCAAGGCGATTCCTCTGAACCGCAAATTTTGCAAGGGATTCACCCTCATCCATCTCTCTTGTAATATATGCAAGGGATTCCATTATCCTCCCCTTTGCATATTTAAACTCAGGCACGATTAAGAGCCTCCAGCCTTTTTTCTACAATCTCTGACTGCCATTTTATTCCGAAGATACTGAAATCTTCCATCTGAGAAATTGCCTTCATTTTAATATCAGCATATCTTGTAAAATCCCTCATAAAAACAGGTATACCATGAACAATGGCATTGTAATGAAGCATTGGTTTAGATAAATCTGTGTCAATATAAAGCACATTTGTTTCATACCTTAAAAGGTCGGTAAGCTCCACAGACAAAGCGCTTACCAGATCAAAAGCCTTATCCTCACTCATCTCTTGATTGAACAGCACTGCCACATCAATATCCGATTCCTCCTTTGGATACCCGCCTGCATAAGAGCCATACAAAAATGCCATCTCTATCTCATAAATATCTGCATGCTTTTGAAAGTAAGACTTTAATTCCAAAATGAGTTTATCTTTATTCATAGACAATCTTTAAGAAAAACCGTTATGCCTTATCCCATTCATTACTACTAATACCTGCCTGCCTGAGTATTTCTTTAATCAAGCTTACATGTATATCTCCACTTCCATGTGGATTTGGAATACGAATTTTCTTTTTGCCCTTTGTCATAAATTGATGTTTACCTCCGGAAAAAGGGCCCAAATACCTAAGCGACTTAAACTTTCTAATCAGTTCTTTCCTTGAGATAGTGAATAGTATAATCAGACAACTGCCATCTCTTTGAAATCTATTTCTATCCCTTTAACAGTAGGGATTGGGTCTCCATCTCTTAATTTTAAAATAAGCCATTCTTCTAATACTTCCATTAGCTCTTTTCTGCATCCTTCAACTGTTTCACTGTTAGCCCAAACCCCTTCAAAATCAGGAATCTCAGCAAACCATGTCCCATCTTTTAATTTTTTATATTCTGCCTTTTCTAAAGCTACCTGAATATATTCAAATAACATGGCTTTTACCCTCCCTTTCGGTAAAATAATTGAATCTTATAATCCAATAATAATGTTTGCTGTGCAGCCATTTTTCCAGCCTCCACAATCCTGATGAGTGAATTAGCCACTCGTCGTTTTTTCCCTATCTTTTATGCCCTCATCTCTTCCAAAAGCCTTCGCTTTTCTGTAACCTCGGCATCGGAGAACACTGGTGCATCGGTGATGGAGACCTTTTTATCCTTTCCTGTATCCATATCCTGTGCAGTTACATGGATAATGCCGTTTACATCCACATCAAAAGTTACCTCGATACTCGGTTTCCCTTTTGGTGCAGATGGTATATCCTCAAGATGAAATCTGCCGAGGGATATAAAGTTTGCAGAGATAGGTTTCCGCTCATCTGCTGAGGACGATAACTGGCTGTTCTCCTGTAATATATGAATATCCACCACATTTTGCAAATCCCTGACCGTAGTAAATATCCTCCCCTTTGCAGAGGGGATGGGTGTATTTCTTAATATAACAGGCACAAAATATCCCTCATCATCCTCGACCCCCAATGTGTGAGATATGACATCTATAAACTGCATTCCTTCAATCTCCTGCGAAATCAGTCCTGCCTGCACAGCAGCGCCGATTGCAACACATTCATCGGGGTTTACACCTTTAAATGGCTGCTTTCCTGCCAGCTCGGTAATAAATTTTTCGACAGCAGGAACACGGGTTGCACCGCCTACCAATATAACCTTATCAATATCATTAAAACCCATACCAGCATCTTCCATAACCTGTTTGGTTGGCAGAAACATT
This sequence comes from Nitrospinota bacterium, assembly GCA_016200365.1. Classification (GTDB taxonomy): domain Bacteria; phylum Nitrospinota; class Nitrospinia; order UBA9942; family UBA9942; genus JACQEW01. The sequence continues at coordinate 1,212 of JACQEW010000314.1, read as the reverse complement.
CTATCTACAAGGTCATTTGTCAGCTCCTCAAATTTTCTCCTTGTCAGGGTCATATTTACATGGAGCGGACCGTTCTCATTAAAGCTTATATAGGGAACCTGTATCTTCGCTGTCTCCGTGTATGAGAGGTCTTTCTTTGCATTTTCCGCTGCAATAACCAGTTGCTGCATAGCTACAGGGTCCACTCTTAAATCCTTATTAAACTCTGCATTGAATTGCTCTACGAAGTAGTTTACAAGTCTCTGGTCATAGTCATCGCCGCCGAGATAGAGGTCTCCATTAACAGCCTTTACTTTTATAGTCCCTTTCTTAACCTCGAGGACAGATACATCAAATGTCCCTCCGCCAAGGTCAAAGATGAGGAGATTTTCTTCCCCCTCTATATTGTTAAATCCATAGGAAAGCGCCGCCGCAGTCGGCTCGTTTATTATCCTTACCACATCGAGCCCTGCAATCCTTCCGGCATTTCTTGTCGCCTTCCTCTGATTATCGTTAAAATAGGCAGGGACTGTAATAACAGCCTTTTCAACAGGGTGCCCGAGGTAATCTTCAGAATATTTTTTAATCTTCTTTAAGATTAATGCAGAAATCTCTGTTGGAGAATATTCTCTTTCGGCAATATTGACCTTGTGGGTTGTTCCCATCTTTCTCTTAATGGAAAGTACCGTCCTCTGCCTGTTCAGGACAGCCTGAGATTTGCCCGATTCGCCCACCAGTACCTCATTCTCCTCTGAAAAAGCCACCACAGAAGGGGTCAGACGATTACCCCTGTCATTGTGGATTATTCTTGGCTCGCCATTTTCTAAAATTGCTGCAGCAGAATGGGTAGTCCCCAAATCTATACCGATAATTTTTTCACCTGTCATTTTAGTTAAAAAACAAAAACTTATTTTTAGCCGCGAATTTAATTTACACGAATATTCACAAATTGCCCCCCTTTTCATCCCCCCCTTATAAAAGGGGGGAAAGAGTGGGGTTAAAAATATTAGTGCTAATTAGTGTCCATTCGTGGCTAATTCTTTATGTCTTTGTGTCTAAAGTGTTTAATAATCTCCTTAGAAATTTATTTTAACCTAAATTGAGCGATTTATAAGTTTTGCAAAAAGTAAAACCTCCCTTAAAAGGCGATAAATATTTGTTATAATAGGATTATCGGAGTAACAAAACCCATCACCTATTAAGTGGAGGTAAAGATATTATGAAACAGGAAGG
>JACQEW010000317.1 GCA_016200365.1 Nitrospinota bacterium | reverse complement strand
TTTGACCAGGGACTCGAGGGAATCTCCTGCTCCGGCTATTATCAATTTGATATTGCCCAACCGGTATCTTACTTTTTTAAAGGCATCGAGGAGAATATCGAGACCCATGCGCGGGTCCAATCTCCTGACTGTAAAGACTATTCTAATATCCTGCCGAATATTCAGCTTTTTTCTTGCAGATAATTTATCGCTGGGGGAAAAGAGGCTTATATCGAGTCCGGCTGGAATGACAGAGGTTTTTTTAAAGGGTATTCCATGAATCTCCTTCAATTGATTCCTTGAGAATTCGCTTAAAACGAGTATATAAGAACATCTGTTGAGAATAAACCTCTCAAAGATTAACATCGCCTTTTTATAAATAGCAGACGATATGCCTGCCTTATTTCTTGCCCTATATTCTTCACCCCAGGGTCCGTAAAATGTAAAGACCTTTGGTATCTTTCTCGCCTTCTTTAACAGGGTAATGCCTAAAGATGGAAGGGCATGATGAAAGTTAATTAATTCCGGCTGCATCTCTCCCGATATTCTTTCAAACACCCTCTTTGAGCCGTGTATCTGGGAAAGGAGACTTATAAAAGGCAGTCTTCTGCTGTAGGTATAGCGATGAATCACCACACCATTGATAGTCTCAATATCAGGCAATTCCTGTTTTATCTTTGGCACAAGGACATGGACATTATGCCCTATTTTTGCAAGCCCTTCCGATAGACCTGTCAGATACCTGTAGCTGCCGCCTATCCTCTCGGGAAAATACCCGTCAGAAACCATGAGTATGTTCATGTGAAATTATAAAAACCATTAAGGAGAAAGGGAGAAGAAGAGAGATGGGGAAAAGAAATAATAAAATAGAACACGGATAACACGGATGAGACGGATTGACACGGCCCCTGAAAGATTCAATCAGGGGCAGCGAGAATCCGTTAAATCAGCGTCATCTGCGTTCTATTAAGTTTTCGCATTCTCCCTTTCTCTTTCTTTCCCCATTTCTCCTTAATCTTTTTCTTTTGTTCTTGTATAGGAAATTATAAAACTTTAACCACGAAATACACGAAACACACGAAAGAATTTTATTTAAGAATCGGGCAGAAAGAATCATTTTATAATTTTTTCGTGTATTTCGTGTATTTCGTGGTTAAATCAGGTCTTTGCCCTTCTCCATGAGAGTCTTTTTTTCGTCCTGCCGGATTCTTCGTCGCCGTAATAGTAATCGCTTCCATAATAATGCTGATAATATCCAATCTTCCTCCTTTTAATCATGCTGATGACGCAGCCGAGGATATTGGACTGGACATGCCTTAGCCTCTCCACTGAATTTTTAGCCGATTCTATGGCAACAAGACGGCTCCCCACGACAAATATCACCCCATCCACCTCACTGCCTAAGACTGTGGCATCCACGACAGGAAGGACGGCAGGCGAGTCTATATATATATTATCGGCTTCATTCTTCAGCAAAGAGAGAAGCTCTCTCATTCGTGGAGAATGAAGCAATTCTGCGGTATTTGGAACCCTTGTCCCGGCAGGGATTATTCTCAAGCCTTCTATTTTTGTTTTTAAAATTATATCCCTGAGCTGCACCTCTCCGACAAGATAGTCCGATAAACCCGCCCTGAAAGCAGAGGTATCCTTATCGCCATCATGCCTTTTGATTCCAAAGAGCCTTGAAAGGGTCATCTTCCTCATATCCGCATCTATAAGGATAACCGCTTTCCCCTGCATAACAGCGGAGACACCGATGTTTCTCGTTATATAGGTTTTCCCCTCGCCTTTTTGACTGCTGGTAATCATTACGACCTTATTTTCGCCGAAAAAGGATGTGTAACGGAGATTATTTCTCAGCAAACGGAAGACTTCGGAGATATTTGAATTCTGGTCTTCAATATTAACGAATAATTCATCTTCCTTAAACTTAGGGATTACACCGAGGATATTGAGTCCTAAATTTGTCTTAACATCCATCGGTGTTTTCATGGTGTTGTCCAGATATTCAAGGAAAAACGCCAGCCCGATTCCAATAGTCAGACCGACCAGAATTCCAAGGAATGCAATCTGTCTTGCCTCGACGCCAACCGGGTATGCCTCAATTGCAGGCTGTATGTGATAGAGATTCCCCGTCCTCCCTTCCTTTATCGTCTTCAGCTCGTGATATTTGGTCTGAAGCTGCAGGTAAACCTGTTCGATACCCCTTTTCTGTCTTTCAAGCCTTGTAAAGACAATCTCTTTCTCGGGCAGCTTGCCAATTACCTTCCTTAACTCCTCACGCATCTTCTCCATACCGATAATCTTTGCGGATACGGCAGACCTCTCGGTTTCAAGGCTTGCCATTCTCGTAAGGAGATTATCCATTACAGGATTTCTGCCGACTGTCTCGACCTTTACACCCTCCTCGAGTTTCTGCTTTATAAGATTCTTAATCGAATCAATATTCTTGCGTATGGCTATTACTTCGGGATGATTAAGGGTTCTTCGGGTTTTTGTTGTGGCAAGCTCTATCTCTAATTGAACGAGCTGGTCATGGAGCGGTCTATTTGTCCGTGTCTCTATAATAAGAGTCGGGTCTTCAACCTCCAGCTTCTTTTTAACGGATACTATCTCCGATTCGATGCCGTTCAACTGGGTTTGAAATCCCGTTATGGTGCCTTCTATATTTGCAAGCTGCCCCATTTTTATGCCTACCTCCTGAACAGGAGATGCCGCACCCTCTTCCTTTAAGAATCGTTGAATATCTTCCTCGATTTTTTCGAGCTCGTCCTTACTTTCCTTAATCTGTAATTCTGTGGTCTCTATAGCATGATTTGTCTCCTTCTGGCTCAGCTCGAGGTTATATTCTATAAAGGCTTTAGCAAAGGTATTGGCTATATCAACCGCCTTTTTGGCATCCTCAAAGGTAACTGTAACATCCAGTATACTCGAGCTTCTGTTAGGCGCTACTTCGATAATTTCAGACAGGTCAACGGGGCTTATCGGCAGCCCAAGTTTTTGTATTATCCTTTCAAGGAAAGGTGTAGTCTTACCGATTGCCGAGAGGGTATCGAGAGAGGTGCCCCCTTCTTTAAGACCTAACTGGGCTGCCATGCCTGTCCCGGCGCCGATGCCCTCCTTAAGGAGTATCTGCGTCGAGGCGCTGTATGTTATCTTTGAATTTAGCGATTTATAAAGGGTCGGGGTGAATATGACAAGTGCGACCAGGAGAATAACCCATTTCCTGTGGAGAATTACCTCCCAGTAGTGCCTTATATCAACAGTCTCTTCGCCCTTTGTAGATATAACAATGGAAGGGGAAACGGCTTCGAGGTTTACCCCCACACCTTGTTGGGAAGGCACTGCGGTTAAGGTGTGGGGGTTTACAGATCCGTTTTGAGAGGATATTTCCTTCTTCTTCTTCTCCATTTCCCTGAGGGAGAAATGGAGATTTTTATTTTCTTCCGTCATATTTTAGTATTATCTCCCTGCCTCTGAAGATTTTAAAAATGGAAATATTGTTACAATATAAGCATTTTACGATTGCAGGGGATTGGGGATTCGTAATATTTATACGATATTTTTTCTGACACCATGGGCATTCAAAAATGCCCGACGGCTGAGCTGCTTTATCGTCAATCGAAACCGGTGTTTTTTTTGCCGGCTGTTCGGTTTTCAGCAGGGTAACAGATGACGCCTCCTGCATATTGAAGTCCCTGATAATAGCCTCTATTACAGTTTTGTCTATCATATCCCGCTGCCTGGAAAAACCGAAGTCAAGGGCTAACTTGCAGAATCTGTTAATAGACCTCGGAATACCGCCGGTATGAAGGTATAGCAAATCTACGGCATCATCATTAAACAGATAGCCCGTTGGATGTCCTGCTGTTTTGAGCCTGTGAATTATATAGTTATCCGTATCGCTTAAATCAAATGGTCTTATATGGTATCGAAGGGCGATTCTCTGAGATATCTGGGGCATGGAGAGTATTGTATTCTTTAAATCAGGCTGACCTATCAATATGATAGTAATATAGTTTTCCGACTCTGAAGATATATTGGTAAGATTTTTCACCTTATCAATGCAGTCCTTTTCAAGCTGCTGCGCCTCATCCATAATTATAATAAGCCGCTTACCCCCCTCGATTACGACCTTAACAATGAGCTCTTTTAATGCCGTGATGATCTGGTATTCGGTGACATAAGATTGCCCGGGCCTTTCTTTCTTTATCTGGCTGACAATCTCTATCAAAATATCTCTATAGGGGAGATTGGAGTTTTCGATGCAGACCACCTGAAATCCTTCCTTTTCGAGTTTATTCTCGATAACCGTCCTTGTCATTGTCTTGCCGCATCCTATCTCCCCGGTTAATAGACCGAAGTTCATATTGCCGTCTCTGCAGATATAGAGTAATCTCTCAAGGGCCTCTTCGTGGCATTTACTGTGATAAAAAAATCTGCTGTCCCTGTTCCCCTCAAAGGGTTTATCCGACAATTTCCAGTAATCGAGATAGTTCATAAGAAATTATAAACCGCAGAGGAGCGGAGATGCAGAGATTAAAAATATTATTAAGAGGTTTAGAATTTTTCTCTGTGCCTCTGCGTCTCTGCGGTGAAAATCAGGTTTTTGTTCATCTGCAAAATCTTAGAAAGGATGAGGTCTAAAACCCCATCCTTTCTAATGGCGTTTATTCGGTTCTTTCTCATTTCAAGTGGGTAAATTCAAAAAAAAAAAAAAGAGTCAACCCCTAATTCCCCTCTTTGAAAAAGAGGGGTTAGGGGAGATTTTACAAATCATAAACTTTTCCATATAGTTTCCATCACTCCATTAAGATTATTAAAAATATCCCTGTCCGAGAACCTTAGAACT
>JACQEW010000316.1 GCA_016200365.1 Nitrospinota bacterium | reverse complement strand
GGTGGATGACCTCTTACACGAGATAAGACTGAGGGCGGAGAGGAGCGAGAGGGTGCTGATAACCACACTTACAAAGAAGTTTTCCGAAGACCTGACAGAATACTATCAGGATTTGGGAGTAAGGGTCAGGTATCTCCATTCCGATATAGAAACGCTGGAGAGGGTTAAGATAATACGGGAATTAAGGCTCGGAGAGTTTGATATTCTGATAGGAATAAATCTCTTGAGAGAAGGGCTTGATATACCGGAGGTCTCTCTGGTAGCAATACTCGATGCAGATAAAGAAGGTTTCTTGAGGTCGGAGGTTTCACTTATCCAGACAAGCGGGAGGGCTGCGAGGAATGTTGCCGGTGAGGTCATAATGTATGCGGATAACATCACAGGCTCGATGCAAAGAGCAATTGATGAAATGAATCGCAGGAGAACGATACAGGAGGAATACAACAAAAAGAACGGCATAACACCCGAGTCAATAAAGAAGCATATACATGAGGTGATGGGGAGTATCTATGAGGCGGATTATTATACAGTCCCTGCAGTAGCCGAAAAAGGCGCAGAATATCTGCCAAAGGATGAAGTAAAAAAGATAATCGAGGCTCTGGAAAAAGAGATGAAAGATGCTGCAAAGAATCTGGAGTTTGAAAAGGCAGCAAAATTGAGGGATCAGATAAAGGGGCTTCAGAGTGAAATGGTCGGATTATGAGAAAAATTTATCTTACATCTTTCTTGCATCTATCGGCATATACAGGTAAATTGATTGCCTCAAAAATCATTGATGCTTCAATAAGAAGTTTTTTAGATTCACTTTTATCCTCTGATTTAAGTCCGAGTTCCCATAAACAAAGCGCCTCTGAATATCTATCTTTAATTTTCTTGTAAATCTTTATTGCATCATCAAATTGTCTCCGTCCCTCAGAAAATTCCCCTTTACCAATTAAAACCTTTCCGAATCCTTTTATACAGTTGGCTTCTCCTAAAACATCTCCTACCTTTCTGTAAAGAGGCAGCGCTTCCTCAAAGGATTTCCTCGCCTCATCATTCCTCGATTCCATAAAATGTATGTCTCCAAGACTCTTTATACAGTTGGCTTCTCTGTATATATCTTTATCTTTTTTTGCTATTATCTTTGCCTTAGAGAGATACCGTTTGGCGTCTTGATGTATGCCTTGAAATCTCATAAAATCAGTTATATTATTGATTATCTTAAAAAGATTGTCCTTTTCTTCAACAATATCAGGAGATGTTTTCATAAGAAAATCAAGGGCTTTAAAAATATTGGGCAATACAAAAACAAGGTCTTTAATATCCTTACTGCCTCTGCCTCTTACTGTATTATAGTAATCTTCAGATTTTTCAACACAGAGGGCAATCCATTTTTTATAAATTGCATTTTTTACCGGGTTAACATCAAGCATTTTAAATGCATACGAGCTGATCGGCGAAAGCATGGAGTATCTTCCTGTTTTATCACGATACAGCAGAGATTTTGCTTCAAGGGTGATAAAATCGTGGATAGTATTCTGTGGCAAAATCTTTCCGGCTTCATCCTCACGAATACCGACAGGAAAAAGAGAACAAACTTGAAAGAGCCTATCCGCTCCTGTGTCTTTAATCGTCATATACGATAGAGAAAGGCTCTTTTTAAGACTCTGGTTCTTGGATGTTCTATCATCATCTATTCCAGGAATCTTTAGAGCATCCACTCCTTGAGATTTCAGGTTCTCTTTCATATTTGGTATGCCATATTTGAGATAGGGGGTAAAAAGTACAATTGCAAGGGGTGTGTCACCCAATTCTTCAAGAATCTCATCAGCGTCTTTCTCGCTTATCTCCTCCTTGCAATCCTGTGCCTTTGCCAATTCTCTCAAAAGCTTTTTAGAGTATTTTCTATCAAGTTTTTCTAATGTGTATATTGTTTCTATAGAAGAGTCATTGAGGGGTTCTCTGCTGGTGAGTATGATTTGCGATTGTACATTGTTATTGATTAACCTTTTCATAAAATCAATAACAGGGCTGCGGTCATTCAACGGGTCTTCAAAGTTATCAAGGGTCAATAAGAGATTTTTTTTATTCAAGAAATTGAAAAGCGGCGGCTCATCTGCCGTTTCCGAACAACCGAGGGATAAGTTCAATCGGGTGACAAGACCATCCTTTGTACAAACTCCTTCAAGGGGGATGAAGTTGCAGCCGTCTCTGAATGTGAATTTTAATTCTTCCATTATTGCATGGGAAAGATCGCTTTTTCCTATGCCGGGTGCTCCTCGTATTGTAACCAGTCTTCTCCTATTGCTTGTAATGAGCTCTTTTAATTTATTAACATCTTCATCTCTGCCTATGAAAGATACTTTAGGTGGTTTTTCCTTCCTCTGTAATAAATCGCTTCCCCCGTCAAAAACAGATAAGAGCTTAGCCGGAATCTTTTCTTTCAATGAATCAGGGTCTTCGAGGACAAAGGGATAATCGTCAAGAAAATGAATATCACCATACCTGTTAATAACGGCCTTGCAGTCATACTTTGATTTTTGCAGCCTTCTTTCATAAACGGATAAAAACCTATCCCTGATAGCACCGTCTTCACCCTTATTGAACTTAATTCTTATATTCATCTTAAAGATATTGTCTTCTTTTGGTAAAATTGATTTTAGATGGGCAGATTCAACATAATATGACAAAAAGAACCTTTTCCAATCCTCGGATTCATACGATGCCTCCATTGGTTCATTGTTTATCCATCTATTTAAAGAATTTGAGAATACGGCCTCATTCAGACGGCTTTTATCCATATGCATGGCATCGCAAAATTGAAGAACAGCAGTAAGAAGGTGAATCTTCAACTTGCTGTCGGAAAATCTTTCCTTTACCTCTTTTTCAAGGTATTGAGCAATATTCTTCTTATTATGGGATTCACATATAAATGCAAGAGCTTCGTTCAGGTCATTGCACAGAATGGCTTTTTCCTGCTTTGAAAGTCCATTTTCAAGAGATGCGGGTAAATTACATTTTAATGACCTTACAATATAGCCTACCGTATCAGCGTGATTCTTTCTTATGTTAAGTCTCTCTTCAGCAGAAAGATTCCCCCTGCTGCCCTTTATTTTCAGAAATTCCTTCCATCCCTCCTGCATCCCGATGTCATGGAGATATATAGAAGAAGCGAGGAGAAAAAGCTCTCTTTCATCTAAAAAATCCTTCTTCAATTTACCTTGCAAAACTACATCTGCATAGTCCATCACAGCTTTTGAATGTGATTCACCATGCCTTATCTGTTCATGGACATCGTTGTAATCCAACCAGATTGATATAGACCAATCTTTCAATTTTTGATAAAGTCCGAAATATACTTCACTTTTCTTCAATTTTTGTTCTATTGCCGCTTGTTTCAACATAAGTCCCTATAATTAAAGTTTTTCTATTATACAATAACTATTAGAAGAACAGCGTGTAATGTTAAACTTGCTTTACTTCCCCTAAGGACAGACCCTTATACAGAATCCGCATATTCTGCGACATATACCCGGCATGTCTTCAAATTCAGTCAGCTTGCTGGGGGCTTTACTCTTTTTCTTACTCAAAAATCACATAGCCCTTTGCCTTTTCGAGTCTTTTACCTTTTACTCCAAGGGCTTCCAGATTTGTAATCCTTCCCTCTTTACGAATTTTCAGTATCTTTGCTGCAGTATCAGGTCCCAGTCCCGGCACTCTCAGCAACGACTCTCTGTTTGAGGTATTAAGTCTGACAGGATAAAATTCAGGGTGGCTCTCTGCCCATATCTCTTTTGGGTCTTTGTCCAGCCTGAGATTGCCTCTTCCATCGAGTATAATATCCTTTGAGGTAAAACCATATTTGCGGATGAGGTAATCCGCCTGATACAGGCGATGCTCCCGCATAAATGGATTGTCCGTCCTTGATATAATCTGCCTTTCTCCGGGAATACCCGAATCTCCAAGCCCCTTTTGATAGGCGGAAAAATAGACCCGCTTGAAATTGAGGCGATTATAAAGACCGGACATATATTCGATGATTTCGGAATCTGTCTCGTCCGATGCCCCTACAATGAACTGGGTGGTGCATTTGACATGGGAAAACCTGCTTTCTTTACCTGTGAGATTGGAGAGGAGCTTCAAAGGGCGGATAATATCGTTCATATAATCCTTTTTGCTTGAGAGGACATCAAAATGTTTCTTGCCCGGTGTCTCGATATTAAGAGATACGGCGCTTGCAAGAGAAAGGGTATTCTCGATTGCAGCATCGGATGCACCGGGGATGATTTTAAGATGTATGTAACCTTTAAAGTTATGTTTATATCTGAGTAAACGGGC
>JACQEW010000315.1 GCA_016200365.1 Nitrospinota bacterium | reverse complement strand
TGCCTTGACCACTTTCCTTAATATATATACTGTCGTCGTTCGGTTCAGGCAAAATATTCCGTTCGGCAAAAAGGCGCTTAAAAACTTTTCCATTCAGCTGACTTTTTTTCTGGGCGAGGTTATCCGCTTTATCAGGAAATGGAATAGACGGCGTAATTTCTAATAAAGTGTTGTTACTATTTTTTTCGTACTCCCAATGATTTTTTTCTGGAATCCCGCCGCCACTCATATTCTCATTAAAAACTCTTCTTAAATCACTTTCAGTTAACAAATCTTCTAATATTGCTGGTTGGCGCTTTTTATGCCAAAGATGCCTCGGAATATTGGCGCTCCCAGTTGTTACATATTGGATTATTTCCAAAAGAGTGGATTTGCCAGAATTATTCCGGCCAATGATAATGTTCACCGGCAGAATATGTTCAAAGCCTTGTTCATCAGCACCAAAACATTTGTAGTTTTTGATTTTTACTGAATGATCTTTTAGAGATTGTGACATATTTATATTCCTACAGCTAAAGAGTTTTTCATTATTCCGTTTACAATCGAACTGTTATAGTCCTTCAATAACCTTTAAACTTGTCCCTGCAAGTATTAAACAGGGATAGGTGTCTGTGGCTTCGTTTATTTTGGGCATATTACTATCGTGAACAACTTAAATTTGTAGGCATCTAATTTTTGACCTCCCCTTCATCCCCTCCTTCAGAATGAGGGGAAGCCCTATCACTCTTTAAACCGCTTGCAAGCATAGCTACACCTTGTTCGGTAAAGGCATAGGGCAGAGAACCACCAAAATACTTTCTATGTGGTATCACATTTTGTGATACCAGTTGATCGGCCTCAAAATCATTGAGTTGAAACATAAAATCTTCAGGGAATCTGTTTATATTTCTTTTCACCGCCTGATTCAACACCCTTGTTTCAACTCCATAAAGTTCGGCTAAATGAGTACTCATCATAACCTTTTGACCACGAATTAAAAGTATTTTCCCCTCAATTACTTCGATTGGAACAAGAGCTGCCATATTTGCCTCCAATTTGAAATCACGATTTGTGACTTCAAGTCTAACTTAATAATTCTTCTGTATCTGCCGCTTCGTTGTCTTTGGTCATTTTATTTTATTAGTGATTTTTATCTCTTGACCTGATTGCCCCTTCTCTTGCAAATCCCACAATAGCGAGGGATACAAATATTTTGCTGTGATAATTATTTAATTTGAGCAAACCTTTAATCTCCTCTGACAATTCCCTTACATTCTTTTTCCCGTCAATCTTATCCCACAAGAGATTTGCCGTCTGGACATAGTTATCTATCATATCCTCTGTCCAGTCAAATATTGCCTGAAGTATCACCTCAAGGAACTTTATAGGACTGCCCCTGTTTTCTTTTATTTTGACAGGGACATCGTTTAACAGGCTGAAAGGTATAAAATTTATCCTCTGGTGTATATAATTAGAAAGGTCATCAATAAAAACTTCTCCGAGGTCTTTTGCCTCCCTTTCAAAGTCTGTCTTTCTATGTGGTGTGGATGCCTGACCGAGTCTGCTGTCTGCTAAAAAGGCTGTATTCTTACTATTAACTTCATTTAGAAATACCTGTTTCTGATAATAGCCGTTGATTGTTTCTCCGGGATTGAAAAGCATGTGGGTATAAAGGGGGGCGATTCCTGCCCTCTCCAATTCCATGCTTGCCTCTGCCATCTCTCCTGTCCCTTCGCCCTTTCTCACCAACTCGGTTGAGTCCTCTGTAAAGCTCTCTATCCCGATCTCCATACCGACACATCCGGACTCCTTCATTAAAGGCAGGACATCCTTATGTTTGGTTACATGAGAGGCTCTGGTAAGACCGCACCAGTTGACCTTGAGTCCTCTCCTGATAATCTCATTGCATAGTTCTATAATATGCCCCTTCTTCATCATGAGGTTGTCATCCCAAAAGTGAAACTGGTTTATATTAAATTTCTTTATCGCTTCTTCCATTTCATCAACTATATTTTCAGGCTTCCGCCATCTGACCTTTCTTTCCCACATCAGTGGAGATGAACAGAATGTGCATGTATATGGGCAACCCCTTGAACCTATTAATGGAAGCCTTAATCCGCCCGTCACATGCATCGGTGAGTTATACATTGTTATATCGCCTACAAGCTCCCACTTCGGAAATGAAATTGTATCGAGGTCTTTTATATAATTTCGCGGAGGATTAATAGTAATTTCGGATTTCGGATTTCGGATTTCGGATTTATAGGCGATACCTTTAATCTTTTCTAACTCCGGATCACGAACCACGAACCTCGAATCACGAACTATTTTCACAATCTCACAGAATGTCTCCTCTCCTTCATACATAACTGCATAATCGCAATAATTTACGGCGTCTTCTGGACATACGGTGGGATGGACGCCGCCGTGGATCAGGAGCGCATCTGTATTTTCTTTTATAAATTTTGAAAGATTGAATGCTATAGGCGCCTGTGCCGTCCAGTATCCGATGCCGATAATATCCCACCTCTTTTTCATAATCTTCGTACACATATCTTCAAAACAGAGGTTTTTTATCTGCCCATCCAGAATTTCAATATTGACATCAGGAAATTTATCCATCACATAAGCTGATAGATATAGCAGATTCATAGGCAGAATCTTCTTATGCCTCTGGTTTCCCAAAGCAAAAGGAGGATGAATGAGAAGAATAGAGGTTGAGGTTGAGGTTGAGGTTGAGAATTTAGGGTTTTTCCTTAACCTTATCCTTGACCTTAGCCTTGATTCTGACTCATGGCATGCATATCTCTCCTTTATAGACCTCAATATATCTTCG
>JACQEW010000309.1 GCA_016200365.1 Nitrospinota bacterium | reverse complement strand
TTACGGGCTTTGCCGGAAACCCGGGAGCCGTACAGGATAATTTTGTCCACATGGAATCCATGCTCTTTCAGCTTTGCAAGAAATCTTTGCACTTCTCTTACAATTTCTCTTTCAACCATACAAAGACCTCTTTTATCTCCTGCAATTTCCCCTTGCTGAATTCATAGGTACATTTTTCATAGAATTTATGCTGTTCTTCGGGGTATCTTGCTTCAAAATGAAATTCCATAAATCTCGCAAGCTTGTCAATAGTCTCACTGGGAAATTCAATAGGCAACATGCCGGCCAGCAAAGCTAAAGAATGTGTATAGGGAGCTTGCTCCCGTGTAGTTTTAACGACCAAAGCCTTCAGCAGTTTTTCAACTGCAAGATGACCCATAAATAATGAATAGGGAAATTTCTCTTTTTCATAGAGAGCTACTGCAACATCCATATCGTATTCTGCGCCCGCAAGCCAGTATTGAACGGTCTTTTCCACATCAAATTTCAGCATATTCTATGGTCTCACAATTCGTTTGCTGATGCTCATCAACCTCATTAACTCATCACTCATAAACTCAAAATATATGCTGCCTGCGATTATACCGTTTAGAAGAAGTTGATTAAACATTTATTTCACCACCAGAGAAAAGCCTGCCTGTTCAAAATGTCTGTCATTGGTAAATGCCTTCTTAATGTCAAGCATCGAGGAGGTCTTCCAACACCCTTAAAGCAACTTCATGATAGTTATCGCTCTTGTTAATTGCAGCAATCCACGCAAAGCTGTCAACAAAAACGGCCATTGTCATTTAGGAACACCATAAAGATAATGATCATGATGCTCGGCAAGGTCTTTAATCCCTGTTTCCACAGCAATATCCTTTAAACCAAAAAGCGGGTCTTTCCCCTTCTTAATCTTTTCTTTTTTCTTACTTTCCTTCATTCCTGTCTTCAGATAATGGATAATCTCAAGGAGCTTCGGCATGTCTTCGTCAGGCATATCCTGAAGCTCTTTAATTATCTCGTCTTTATATTTGGTCTGTGTCTGCATAATTCATCTCCTTTCTCTCAAAGTCTATAACATCTTAATAGTTAGCCCTTTCATTAAAGACTAATCTTACTCCACTACTATTTGCGTAGGACTTTTTATTATAATTTCAGGCCTATTATAATCGTTCTCTTTATAATGAGTAATTATACCTGTAACCCTGATTACTTCATTACGATACTTCCCAATCCCATCAGGGAAGTTGCGGAAATGCTTGGCAAATATTACAACTACCAGATTAGTTTTATAATCCTCATCAAAATTTAAGTACCACGCATTATCACCTATATGGGTTCTAACAATCTTACCCTGCACCGTTTTAGTCTTGCCTACATATTCAGATGCATTCTGCCAGAAAATAACAGACTCTTTTGGGGCTTCGGTAGTAACGGGACGTTCGCTAATCACCCACCATACGCCACCTAAAATCGCTATGATAAATACTGATATCGATAACCAGCGGATAAGCAAACGGTTTTTCTTGGTGTTCCCTGCGATGTGGGTATTCAAGTTGGCGGATATTTCCGCGCATTCCTGCGGGCTCATAATCTGCTTGCGATTATCTAAAAATTCCTTTAATTGGGACAGGCAAATTACCGGCACTTTAGGCGAGGTTACATCCAATTTAACCTCCGAGTGGCTAAACACAACAACAGGCTCAACCCAGATTTGACTGTAGCCGGATGTTCTAAGATAGTTAGCCAATGCTGCAGCGTGGTGAAGCGATTGGCGAATTGGATTATACATTCTGGTCTGCCGGGACTGAATGAATTGCCACCAATCCGGTGATTCGGCTTTGCCGGTAATCGTGCCGCGGTAATGTTTTGTTTCTATCGCATACACCCCCTTAGGGCAAAGCAGGATATGGTCAATCTGGGTGTCTCTGATAATTACATCGTTGAACACATACCAGTCATCAGGATAACCGGCCAGAACCCTACTCACCATTGCTTCGCCCTTTGCCCCGCTCAGAAACGATTTATTCCTAAGCACCAGACTTACTCCTACCCCAATAATAATTACTCCAATAACTGCTACTACCTTAATATCTTTGGAAGCCTGAGTTGCAGAGTCTAATATGAGACCTAATCCAGCAATCGTTAACAACAATCCGGAAATAGATTTTCCCCAGAAAGCGGCTTTAAGACTTGTTTGCCGTGTCATTATTTTAGCCATAGCACCGATATGGTAGCCTTTTAAATGATAGGAAATTGATTTTCACAGTGTGTATTGTAGATTTAACTTAAAATGGCTGCCAAGCGAAATTTTTAGGTCTGAAATTCTACTTGAAATTTTACTTCTACTTTATCCATGTCCTTTTGCGTGCAATATTGTGAGTCCGACAAGCTCTTTGTCATGATAGTGATAAATAATATCGTCTTCCATTATGCTGTCATTTGACTGTTGAGGACTTATGATTGATTCTTTTCATCCCACCCTCCTAATCCTTTTTCTCCCTCATCCTCATAAACGGCTCGAATAAATCAATCGGTATCGGGAATATGATAGTAGATGCGTTTTCCGATGCTATCTCACGAAGTGTCTGTAGATATCTTAGTTGTAAGGCTGAAGGCTGTATGCTGATTATCTCTGCAGCGTCTGTGAGTTTCTGTGCCGCCTGATATTCGCCTTCTGCATTTATTATCTTTGCCCTTCTCTCCCTCTCCGCCTCAGCCTGCTTAGCCATCGCCCTCTGCATCTCCTGTGGTAAATCCACATGCTTTACCTCTACATTCGTTACCTTGATACCCCATGGGTCTGTGTGTTTGTCAAGGATTGACTGGAGGCTTGCATTTATTTTATCTCTGGCGGAGAGAAGCTCGTCCATTTCCGCAGCGCCAAGTATGCTCCTCAAGGTTGTCTGTGATAACTGAGAGGTTGCATAGAGATAATCTTCCACTTCAATTATAGCCTTATCAGGATTGATGACCCTGAAATAGACAACGGCATTTACCTTTACCGAGACATTATCCCTTGTTATTATATCCTGCGGAGGAACATCGAGGGCTATTAACCTCAAGCTGACCTTTACCATTTTATCAATTCCAGGCCACACAATAATCAATCCAGGCCCCTTCGTGCTTAAAAATCTACCCAGCCTAAAAATTACACCTCTCTCATATTCCTTTAAGACCTTTATTGACGATAATATTAAAAGTCCTATTACTATTATAAATATCGGAAATGCACCCATGTTAACCTCCCAAAAAAGAGTTAATGAGTTAATGAGTTGTAGAGTTTATGAGTTAACTCCTTAACTCCCTAACTCCTCAACTCCTTAACTTTACTGTTAGTTTCAATCCTTCCACCCCAGTTACCACCACTTCGCTCCCGCTTTTTATCTCCTCGCTGCTGTGTGCATCCCACAACTCACCATGCACGAATACCTTACCCTCACATAGTGAGCCTGCCGAACCCATTATATCAGATTCCGCAATACCCGCTTCCCCTATCAATCCCTCCTTTCCAGTTGTAGGTTTTTTCCTCTGTGCCTTTATGCCTGCCCCTACTAAAAATATAAAAAAGGCAGCAGTGGCAGCAGCAGCAGGCAGAATCACATAGAATGATATTTTCATATACGGTGCAGGGGATTCAATGAGCATTATAGAGCCAAGCACAAGGGATATAATTCCGCCCAGGGTAAGTGCGCCGTAACTCGTTACCTTTATCTCAAGAATAAACAGGATAATGCTGAGTAAAATAAGCAATAGTCCTGCATAATTTACAGGGAGAGCCTGCAGGGAATAGAATGCCAATATAAGTGATATGGCGCCTACTATCCCCGGCAATATTGCTCCAGGATTTGAAAGCTCAAAAAAGAGTCCATAGAATCCGAGGAGCATAAGCATATAGGCGATATTCGGATTCGAGAGTGCATCGAGAATCCTCTGCCTCAAGGTCATTTCAATGTGCCTTAATTTAATGCCCTCTGTATTGATAGTCTTGCTTCCGCTTACAACCTCCACCTTCCTGCCGTTTATCTCTTTTAAGAGCAAATCAATGTTCTCTGCTACAAGGTCAATTACATTTTCCTTCTTCGCTTCATCTTCGGATATTGAGACACTTTTTCTGACCGCCTTTTCAGCCCATGCCTCATTCCTACCCCTCTTTTTTGCGAGGGATATGATGTAGGCAGCAGCATCATTCTCAACCTTCTTAGACATCTCCCTGTCCATCTTTCCGCCCATACTTACAGGATGGGCTGCCCCTATGTTTGTCCCATGAGCCATTGCCGCTACATGGGCTGCAATGGTTATAAAGGCGCCGGCAGAGGCAGCCCTTGAGCCGCTGGGCGATACATAGACGGCTACAGGGACATTTGAAGCCATCATTTCTTTTATTATCAGCCGCATGGATGTATCGAGTCCGCCGGGCGTATCAAGTTGTATGATAAGAATCTCGGCATTTGCGGCTGATGCCTCTTTTATGCCGTTGATGATGTATTCGGCGGATACAGGATTTATAACCCCGTCTACCTTCAGGACAATGGCGTGTCTATCTTCTCCATTTGAGTATGTATAATAGATAAATAGAAGGGGTAATATCAGAATGAAAAATTTTTTCATAGATTATTTTATGATTTTATATTATCTTTGTATAGGTATAGATAATCTAATACAATGAAACACTCAAAGTCAAGAATATTGATTACACAGATTAAAAGAAAGATTACGCAGATTAAAATCAATCTATGTAATCTATTTTGAAAATCTGTGTAATCTGTGTTCATTGGAGGATACTATGAAAAAGGCATTGATTACAGGTATTACAGGTCAGGATGGTTCGTATCTGGCAGAATTTTTATTGGAAAAGGGTTA
>JACQEW010000310.1 GCA_016200365.1 Nitrospinota bacterium | reverse complement strand
TCATAGGAAGAAAGGATAATCGTATATGGGACATAAAGCCCATTTGTCAGGAATTCAAGATGCATTATAGACTTATCATTTGCCCTGACTGAAAGTGTAGGGTCATTTACAAATATCACTCCCTTTTTCTTTAACAACTTTAATAGGGGGATAAATCTGCTGTCAGACTCGGATGCCCTGTCAATAAACACCTTGAATACTATCTCCCCTCTTGACAATTTGCCGATTGTCTCATCCAAATTATAGGGATATACAAGATAGCTCTGTAATCCCCTTTTATTACACTCGGAATCAAGGATGCTTACAAAATCCCTGTCATATTCCCAATCCCATCCAATAGCTATATCTACCTCCAATGACATAGATGTATTCTACAACAAATAATGGACAACCTACAACCTACAACTTATAACCGTAGTTGTTTAGTCATCAGTTACAAGTTGTCAGTTGTAAGGATTGGTGGTATATTTAAAGCTATGAAAATGGGTCATAATACACCACATGAAAAGCTAAAAGAGTTAGAGGAGAGGTATCGTTACCTTGTAGAGAACTCCCCTGATGTCATCGGGATAATACTTGACAACAAGATAGCCTTTTTCAATGAGGCAGGATTGAGAATACTGGGATATACAAGAGATGAGATAATCGGTAAAGAGGTATCTGAAATCATTCACCCTGAAGATAGAGAGGTGGTGCTTAAGGATATAGAAATAGTCTTATCCGGAGGCTCTGTGCACCCAAGAGAATACAGGCTATTAAATAAAAAAGGAGATATTATTTATGTGGAAGCAACCCGCAAAAAAATAGAATACGAAGGCAAACCGGCAGTGCAGTGCATTGTCAGGGATATATCGGAAAGAAAGAAGAGAGAGAAAGAGATAAAGGAATTGGAGGATAGGTATCGAAGTCTTATAGAAGACTCTCCTGATGCCATTGGAGTAATATACAATGGCAGGATAGTCTTTTGTAATAACAGGACGATAGAATTACTGGGATATACCTATGACGAGATTAATGGTAAGGGGGCGATTGAGTTTATTTCTCCTGAAGACAGGGAAAGGGCATCAAAGAACCTTATGTCAGTATTATCCGGATCAACCTTACCAGCACCAAGAGAATATAAATTGGTAAAGAAGAATGGGGAATGTATTGATATAGAGTTAACAAGCAGCAGAATAGTATATAGAGGTAAGCCGGCAATACAGGGCGTAATGAGAGATGTATCTGAAAGAAAAAAGAGAGACGTCAAGATAAGAGAGATGGAGGAAAGATACCGTACTCTTGTAGAAGGCTCCCCTGATGGCATTACGGTGATATGTGATGGCAAGATAGTTTTTGCCAATAAAAGAGGTCCAGAAATGTTGGGATATACTACCGATGAACTTATTGATAAGAGTCCATTAGAATATATTCATCCTGAAGACAGAGAAAAGATAATCAATACTATGAGGGCGATATTATCGGGAGAATTTCTGCCGCCGCTAAGAGAATACAAGGTGATAAAAAAGGATGGAGAAATTGTTGAGGTAGAGGCAACCAGCAGCAAAATAATATATGAGGGAAAGCCGGCAATACAGAGCATCTTCAGGAATATATCGGAAAGGAAGATTAAGGATAAAAAGATAAGGGAGATGGAGGAAAGGTATCGCAGTCTTGTAGAAAACTCTCCTGATGCTATCGGAGCAGTGTGTGATGGCAGGATATTTTTTATAAATGACAAGGGATTGGAGATGTTTGGATACACAAGGGATGAGATTATTGGCATGGATGTAGCTAAAACTGTTTTCCATGAAGACAGTGAGAGGGTATTAAATGACATAGGAATAACATTATCAGGAGGCTATGTACCGCCAAGAGAATACAGGCTGCTAAAAAAGAATGGAGAAGTCTTTGATGTAGAGATAACCCGCAGCAGAATAGAATATGAGGGTAAACCGGCAATACAGAGTACAATAAGGGATATATCTGAAAGGAAGAAGAGGGATAATGAGATGAGGGAATATATCCGGGAGTTAGAGATATTAAATAAGGTGGCAATAGACAGGGAACTTCGTATGATAGAGCTGAAAAAAGAGGTTAATAAGCTGCTCACCGAGATTGGAAGAGAAAAAAGATATAAAATTACAGAATGAAAAAATAGTTGGACACAGACCTTATGATTAAAAAGTAAAGAAGCAAGTCTTTCTTTTAGGTTATACTCCTTGAGGCAGATAACCATAATCGAAAGGAGGCTTGCATGAATCATCTTAACAGACTTGATTTTAGTGGTCAAAGGATTTACATAGGTATGGATATACATAAAAAAGGTTGGAGCGTAAGCATATTTACCGAACAGTTTGAACATAAGACCTTTACGCAGCCGCCGAAGGTTGAAGTGCTTGTCAACTATTTGCATCGCAATTTTCCTGGAGCCGCATATAATTCTGTCTATGAGGCAGGGTATTGTGGTTTCTGGATACACGACAAGCTGAAGGAGCAAGGTATTAACTGTATGGTAGTAAATCCTGCCGATGTGCCTACTAAAGACAAAGAGAGAGCCGGTA
>JACQEW010000312.1 GCA_016200365.1 Nitrospinota bacterium | reverse complement strand
TCCCTTGCCTCTTTCAGTATATCTTTTTCCAAATAAAGGTCAAAAGGTTTATAAAAAGATTTCATCATTATACAATCCCTTCCTATAGTCTGCCACTTTTTGGCTTTTGAGCCTCTGGCTGGAGTATCCGACTTTATATGCTCAACTGAAAAATTGAATCCTGAAATCTCCTTCTTTACCCTCTTAAAGAAAGAAACCGGTGATGCCCCGGAGATTAACTCACCCTTTGGCATATCAGAGATTAAATCAATTTCAAAATTATCTCCTTTTAATTCAGGGAAACCGATTTCATAGCCGATATCATTTAAGTTAAATCTTCTTTCCCCTGCAGGTGTATATTTTTTTCTCATCTCCCTAATTACCATCTCTACTGCTAATGATATATAATGCAAAATTATATCTCTCATAATATTTGCCATTTAAGTATCTTTTGTATTAAGGACTTTAGATATTATGCCCATCAATTCATAAGTCTTAAAGGGTCTAAAGACATACTCCACAGCACCGAGCTTTTTTGCCTCGAGATAAAGGTCTATACCGCCGCCTTTATCCAGTATAATCACCTTATAGTCTTTTGAAATCCTATTTAAGTCTTTGAGAAATTTTATTCCAGAATTTATCTCTGCTGAATTATCTACTAAAATTAAATCAACCCTTTTCCTCGTTATGTAATTTATCGCATCTCTGTTATTCGAGAAGGCTGAGACATTGAATTCCTTGCCCTGAAGAAGAACCCTCAAATGATTTCTAAAGGTTTCCTCTCCTGTCACAACCATGATTTCACAATTATTAAGATTTTTCCATTTCTATCGCATCTTTTACAGATAAAACATACATATCTTTAATATCCCTTAACTTATCCAGAAAACGGATAAATTGTAATCTGCTATCAGTTCTTATAGAAATCTCCTTTATATAATATTTCCCCTTGATGTCTATCTCCTTTATATCAGTTATAGCTCCCCTCCCCTTTAAAATCTTCCTTATCTTATTGACATAAGATGTATTACCTTCAATTATTACTGTTACCTTTGCATCTATCACATTTTTTTATTCTTAAGCAGGTATAACTAAAATAATCATTGCCTCCTTCTTGCCCATATTTTCCCAGTTGTGGGGTTTTGTGGAATTGAAATATACACTGTCCCCTTCTTCCAGAACATATTCATTCTGTTCCAGCGTAAATTTAACCTTCCCCTGTATGATAATTCCGAATTCTTCTCCGTGACGGGATGAATAGGGGTGTTCGCCTGCCTCTCCTCCGACCTCCAGAGTCAGCATAAAGGGCTCGATCTTTTTCTTGCTTATCTCATGTGCCAGGGGCTGTATGATTGCCTTAGAGCCTTTACTGTATATCCGCCTCCTCTCATTCTTTCTCATCACAACACTGTCCGTTTTTTTAGGCTCATCGAAAAAATATGCAATATGAACATTAAGGACATTGGCAATATTTTCAAGGGATGCAATGGACGGGGATACCTGCCCAAGCTCCAACTGGGATAGAAAGCTTGCAGATAATCCTACCTTATCCCCCAGCTCTCTCAGGGATAGTTTCTGGTCCTCCCTCAGCGACTTCAATTTTCCCCCTATGGTAATCATTAAAAATATTTTTACACTGATAGTTTACATTTGTCAAGTAAAAATTTACACTATAGAATCTTTAGCCACAGATTTTCACTGATAAAAAGATTGAGGAAAAAGGGTGAAGATGGAGAAATATTTTAAAGTATTTGTTTTTCATTCTCTTTTCTTTTACTCTTTTTCTCCTTATTTTTCTGTGAAAATCTGTGTAATTCCTGCCTCCGCAGGAACGGCGTCTGCGGATTGATTAGATTTTTCTCTTTTTTCTTGACAATACAATATATTGTGGTATTATTACCCGCATTATACAAAATATAGTGTAAGGAGGTATTTATGGATACTATGAATAAGGTAAACCCCGTTAGAAAGGACGGGGCTTTAAACCCCGCCCTTTCTAACGGGGTAAAGGAATTATCTCAGGCATCGGTTCGACAGGCTCACGATGCAGTTATAGGTGATAGGGGGAATGACCTGCCGGTACAGTTGACATGGCAGATAACGAAAGAAAATCCAATACTGAAAACGGAACAAGGGGGGGGCTTGCCCCTGACTGAATCTATCAGGGGCTTGCCCCCCGTATCAAGTACGGGGCAGGCTCTGCAAGCAGTAAGCAGGGGGGGCAATGGTCATGAGGTGGAAAGGAATGGGCTAAAACTCTCTCAAAATGCAATTAAGGTACTGGAGAGACGTTATTTAAAGAAGAATGAAGACGGTAAAGTCGTAGAAACCCCTAAAGATATGTTTAAAAGGGTGGCGAATAATATTGCCCAGTCAGATTTGTTATACGACCCCGGCGCCGATATAAAGAAAACAGAAGAAGAATTTTACGCAATGATGGCCGGGTTGGAGTTTATGCCTAACTCTCCCACATTGATGAATGCAGGCAGAGAGTTGCAGCAGCTCTCCGCATGTTTTGTCCTGCCTATAGGGGATTCTATGGAAGAGATATTTACCGCCCTCAAAGATACTGCCATGATTCATAAGAGCGGCGGGGGGACAGGCTTCAGCTTCAGCAGGTTAAGACCTGGCGGCAGCAGGGTGGCAACGACAAGCGGTGTGTCCAGCGGTCCTATTTCTTTTATGAAGGTCTTTGACGGCGCTACGGAGGCGATAAAACAGGGCGGCACAAGAAGGGGTGCAAATATGGGGATATTGAGGGTTGATCACCCTGATATTGAAGAATTTATTACCTGTAAGCGGGACGATACGAAGTTTAATAATTTTAATATATCTGTGGCTATTACAGAGGATTTCATGAAAAGGGTCGAGAAAGATGAAGATTATGAGCTGATAGACCCGCATACAGGGGAGGCAACAAAGAAGTTATCTGCAAAGAGGGTTTTTGAGTCAATAGTGAAATCTGCATGGAAGAATGGCGACCCGGGCATTATATTTATAGACCGCATCAACAGGGATAATCCTACACCTGCGATTGGAGAGATTGAGAGCACTAACCCCTGCGGCGAGCAGCCTCTTTTACCTTATGAATCCTGTAATCTCGGTTCGATAAATCTGGCGAAGATGATGAAAAGAGGTCACCAGAGCACCAGAGCACCAGAGCACCAGAACACCAGACTGGTGACTGGTGACTGGTGCCCTGGTGACCTTGAAGTAGATTGGGATAAACTCAAAGACATAACATGGAAGTCTGTTCATTTCCTTGACAATGTAATTGATATGAACAGGTATCCTCTGAAAAAGATAGAGATGATGACAAAGGGGAACAGGAAGATAGGTCTCGGGGTTATGGGATTTGCCGATATGCTCATACTCCTTGGGGTATCTTACAACTCCAACAGGGCAATTGAGCTTGCCGAAGAAGTTATGTCATTTATAGATAGAGAATCAAAGATGGCATCGGCAGACCTGGCTAAAGAGAGGGGTGTGTTTCCCAACTACAAGGGGAGTATATACGATGATAATTTCCAATTTCCACGACCCACTGTCGTGGGTGCCCCGAATTTCCAATTTCCATATAAAGGGTTAAGGCTAAGAAATGCGACAACCACAACTATAGCTCCTACAGGCACCATCAGTATTATAACAGGTGCGAGCAGCGGTATAGAGCCTCTCTTTGCAGTGTCATACATAAGAACAGTGATGGATAAGGATGAGCTGATAGAGGTGCACCCGATTTTCGAGGAATTTGCAAAGGAGAGGGGATTTTATTCCGACAGGCTGATGAAAGAGATAGCCAAAAAAGGGCATATCTGCGATATGCCTGAGATACCTGAAGATATATGCAAGGTCTTTGTAACATCCCATAATATATCTCCTGAATGGCATATAAAGATGCAGTCCGCTTTCCAGAAATATACGGATAATGCCGTATCAAAGACCGTGAATTTTAAACACGGTGCGGTTCAGGATGATGTAAGAAAGGCATACATGCTTGCCTATAAATTGGGATGTAAAGGTGTAACCATATACAGGGACGGCAGCAGAGATGAACAGGTGCTTACTACAGGGGTCAAGAGTCAAAAAGAAGATGGTCAAGGGTCAGAAAAACTTACCCCTTACCCCTTGCCCCTTGCCCCTTCTATTGTTCCGCGTCCGCGTCCGGATATTACCAAAGGGACAACCGAGAGGGTAAGAACAGGGTGCGGAAATCTGTATGTTACAATAAATGTGGGCAATGAGGGGAGACCCTTTGAGATATTTACGAGGATGGGTAAAGCAGGGGGATGCGCTGCATCCCAATCTGAGGCAATAGGAAGGCTCGTGTCTCTATCCCTCCGCTCAGGTATAGAGCCCGATGAAATAGTAAAACAGCTTATGGGCATCAGCTGCCACATGCCTGCATGGGAGAATGGCAACCGGGTTCTATCATGTTCGGATGCAATATCAAAGGCTGTCGGCAGATACCTCTCGGAAAATGGCTCAAACGGCTCAAAAAGTTTGAACAGCTTAAACGGCGACAATTTAATAGGCGCCGGAGCCTGCCCTGACTGCGGGAGTTCTATGGAGCAGGCAGACGGGTGCCTTATATGCAGGGCATGCGGCTATTCAAAATGCAGTTAAAAGCAGCGGTTAGCGTATAGCGGTTAGGGTTTAGTTTTTTACTAATCGCTAAACGCTATACGCTAATCCCTATGACTGGCGTCATTCCTGTCCAACAAATAAAAGGTCTAATCGAAAAGGGTATTATAAAATCTGCATATCCCATTACAGAAAGTCAGTTTCAGCCTGCAAGTCTGGATTTGAGAGTAGGAAATACGGCTTATAGGATAAGGAGCAGTTTCCTGCCCCAGAGGTGTTCTGTTGAGGAGAGGCTGAAGGATCTCTTCATGTATGAGATAGACCTGTCAAAAAACGGAATCCTCGAGAAGGGGAATATCTATCTCATACCTTTAATGGAGGAATTAAATCTTCCGGACGATATAAGGGGGAGGACAAATCCTAAAAGCACAACAGGGAGACTCGATATCTTCACAAGGGTTATTACGGATTACAGCCATCGGTTTGAGGATATTGATTACGGGTATAAAGGTAAACTGTATCTGGAAGTGGTAACAAGGTCGTTTACGATAAAAATAGAGCCATGCCAGAGCCTTAACCAGTTGAGATTATTCAGGGGAGAGGGTAGATTGAATGATAACGATCTGCGCTCTATCTATGACAGGTATTCTCTCCTCTATAATGAAGGCGGCAGCCCTTTAAAAATAGAAGATGTTAAGATAAGTGACGGGCTTTTCATGTGTATAAATCTTAAAGGGGACCATCAGGGTATTATAGGATATAAGGCAAAAAGAAACAGCGCAGTTATCGTTTTGAATAAAAACGGATTTTATGATGCAGCAGATTACTGGGAGCCGATATATCCGCCGCGGAATGATTTTCTTATCATCGAGCCGGAGGAGTTCTACATATTTTCATCAAAGGAGAGGGTAAGGGTTCCGCCGGATTATGCCGCAGAGATGGTTGAATATGATGCAGGCTCAGGAGAACTGCGGACGCATTATGCAGGTTTTTTTGACAGCGGTTTTGGTTACGGGGCAAAGGGCGAGATGAAAGGGACAAAGGCTGTTTTAGAGGTCAGACCCCACGATGTCCCTTTTAGAATAGAGGATAACCAGATATTTTTCAAGATAAAGTATGAAAGAATGATTGAGACGCCCGTGACCTATTACGGTATGGACATAGGCTCAAGTTATTATAATCAGGAGTTGGCATTGAGCAAGCAGTTTAAAAGGAATAGAGGATAGAAGTTAGAAGATGGTATTTTTCTTTGTAAGGCTTTATCGCTTTTTGTTTTATAGCTTCAGATAATCTCCTATTCGATGCCTTCCCTCGTGTTCTATTATTCCACTGTCTCCTTCCTCCTTTACCCTTTTTACTATCCGTCTCGTCTGCCTATAGCTTAAATCTAAAATCCCCACTGCTTCAACCTGCTTCATCTTGCCTTCTATCACCTTCTTTATAATATGTAACCGTTTTAATTCCTCCTGGCTTATCATAATAATGTCCTCTCCTGCCATAATGTCCCTCCTTTTAAATTTTAAAAAAAGGAGGATTATAGCATCTTAAAAATAGGACATTATCATTTCGGGATTACAATTGAAGATTAATTTTCTAAAAAAATAATCATTTTTGTCTTGACATTTTTTCCTGCGGTGGTATATTTATGGCAAATTGTGGGATAAAGTGGGATAAAGTAGAATAAAAATCTTGTAGTGGGCAAATTGAATCTATATGTTTATTGGACAATCTCTTCAAGCTATTGATTCAAAGGGAAGACTAAGTATACCCTCAAAGTTCAGGGAGATACTTAATAGTAAGTATGGTGGAAAATTAATTCTCACCTATCTTCAACCATATATTGTTGCCTATCCTACAGAGGAATGGATGAGGATAGAGGAAAGACTTGGGCAGCCTTCAATGATCCAAAAGGAGATAGGAGACCTGATTCGCTTGATATATTCGTATGCCTCCGAATGTACGCTCGATAATCAGGGAAGAATACTTATCCCACCGACATTGAGAGAGTTTGCAGCTATACAGAGAGATGTAGCGGTGCTTGGCATAAGAAATAAAATTGAAATCTGGAGTAAGGACAGATGGGATGAATTTAAGGAAGGGGTAAAGGAGAAGGTGAAGACTTTGCCTGATAAGCTTATGGAGATTGGGTTTTTATAGTACTGTGGTTCATATTCCCGTTCTTTTAGATAAGGCGATAGATTTTCTTAGATGTGAGCCGGGCAGGGTATATGTAGATGTTACGCTCGGCGATGGAGGACATGCGGAGGCGATATTAGAGAAAAGCTCTCCTTCAGGCATTCTTATAGGAATAGACAGGGATGGGGATTCTATAAAATATGCGCAGGAAAGATTATCCTTATATCAAAAGAGGACAATTTTATTTCATGAGAATTTCAGGAATATAAAAAATGTTGTTACGGCAAGGGCAGAGTTTCCAAAGCTTGCCCCGTTATGTCTTAAAACGGGGCCTGCCCCCTGCTCCGATAGGGGAGTGGATGGCATTCTATTTGACCTTGGTGTCTCAACGAGGCAGTTGATGACGGCAGAAAGGGGATTCAGTTTTTCTAAGGATGCGCCTCTCGATATGAGGATGGACAGGAGCGTTGGGGTTACGGCATCAGAGATTATAAATAACAAATCAGAGAGAGAGCTGAGGGATATAATATGGAGGTATGGTGAAGAGAGACGGGCAAAAGAGATAGCCCGTACAATAGTGAGGGAAAGGAGCGGGTCTCCCATTATGACCACATCTCAATTATCAAATATTGTGGTTTCTGCGATACCTCCTGTTTACAGGTCGAAGAGGATACACCCTGCGACAAAGACTTTTCAGGCTGTCAGAATAGCCGTAAACAGTGAAATAGAGATATTGGAAGGCGCGATAAGGGATGCGGTTGATATTTCAAATGACGGCGGCAGGATATGTGTCATATCTTATCATTCACTGGAGGACAGGATTGTTAAGAATTTATTCAGAGAGCTTGAGAGGGGATGTATCTGCCCCCCGAATATACCGCAATGCGTATGCGGGAAAAAGGGTATTATAAAGATTTTGACAAAAAGACCTGTTACTCCTTCTGAGGAAGAGATTAAAAGAAATCCGAGGTCAAGGAGCGCAAAGCTGCGAGCAGCAGAAAGAATGAAGAATTAAGAATGAAGAATGAAGAGTTAAATGAATTTCTTAAATTTTTAACTTTTAACTTTTAACTTTTAACTCTTAACTATCTTATGTATACCTTCAACAGAGAGAGAAGAAAGATTGAGCCTAAGGAATTTTTATTTTACTCCGCCAGCATATTATTCTTCATAGCGGCGGTTTTATTCTATATCTGGCCCTATGTTAATATATTAGATATTAACTATGAATTTGAGAGACTGCATAAAGAGAGGGCGAGGCTGGCGCAAGATAATAATCTTTTAAAAATCGAGATGGCAAGCCTGGAGTCGCTGGATAAGGTGGAAGAGGCGGCATATACCCGGCTGGGATTGATATTTCCTAAGGATGGACAGGTGGTAATTGTTAAAACAGAATAAGTTCATAAAATTGGACACAGATGAACACAGATGGGCACAGATAATGAAACAAAACAAGAATTCAGAATCCAGAAGTCTGGAGTTAGAAGCAAGAAACAAGAAGCAAGATTCTTTCTTGCCTCTTGTATCTCCTGTATTCTTTTTTTATCTGTGTTCATCTGTGAAAATCTGTGTCCTATTTAAGTTTTCTTATGTTTTTAGGGCATCTCGAAAAGAAGACTAAATTCAAGATTTATCTGGTCTTGATATTATTTATAGCCTGCTTTGGTGCAGTATGGGAAAAGCTCTATCATATACAGATCAAACAGCATGAATGGCTGCTCAATCTCTCCAATAAGCAGTATTACAGAACCTTTTATTCAACGGCTCAAAGGGGAGCCATATATGACAGGGCAGGGAGGGATCTGGCATTGAGTGTAGAGACCGACTCTGTTTATGCAAATCCGTTGGCGATAGAAAATTCTGCACATACGGCAAAGTCCCTCTCATCAACGCTCGATATAAATTGGGCCAAATTAAATAAAGAGCTTAACCGGGAGAAGGGGTTTGTATGGATTAAAAGGAAAATAACGCCTGATGAGGCAGAGGCGGTGGACTCTCTGAATATAAAGGGTGTAGGGCTTTTGAAGGAGGGGAGGAGGTTTTATCCAAAGAGGGAGCTGGCTGCCAGGATGATTGGTTTTGTAGGGACTGATAATAAGGGGCTGTATGGAGTCGAATATTTTTATGATGATTATTTAAGGGGCAAATCCGGCAGGATAATGGTGGAGAGAGACGCACTGGGAAGGGGTGTAAATTTTGCCGAAGATTATAGAAAATCCGGCGAAGCAGGTTATGATATTAAATTAACGATTGACGAGGTGATTCAATATATAACGGAAAAAGAGCTTGCCGCACAGGTAACAAAACACAGGGCAAAGGGCGGCACGGCAATAGTTATGGACCCCTCTACAGGGGAGATACTGGCGATGGCAGACCAGCCTCAATTTAATCCGAACAGCTTTGCCCTGTATAAAGAGGGCAACTGGAGAAATAATGCCGTAACCCACAGCTTTGAGCCCGGTTCTGTGTTTAAGATAATATTAACGGCTGCTGCCATCGAGGAGAAGATTGCAGGACAGAATGATACCTTTTTTTGTGAAAACGGAGAGATTGAAATCGGCGGGACTGTTATCCATGAGGCAGAAGAGCATAAGTATAAGTGGCTTACAGTCAAGGAGATAATTGGAAAGTCATCGAATATAGGGGCAATAAAAATCGCCCAGAAACTTGGGGCAAAGAGATTCCATGATTATATATCGAAGTTCGGTATAGGCATAAAGACAGGCATTGATATACCAGGCGAGTCTGCAGGACAGGTCAGGGATATAACGAAGTGGTCGGGGACATCCTTAGCCTCAATATCCTTTGGGCAGGAGATTTCTGTTACGCCGATTCAACTGATAACAGCGGTATCTGCCGTGGCTAATGGCGGGATTCTGATGAGACCCCATATTGTAAAGGCGATTGAAGACGAGGGTATTGCTGTAAAAGAATTTAAGCCTGAGGTTGTGAGAAGGGTTGTGTCCGAGAAGACCTGCAGGGAGCTTACAGATATTCTGGAATATACGGTGAAATATGGCACAGGAAAGAAGGCGATCATGGAGGGATACAGCGTGGCAGGCAAGACAGGCACCGCCCAGAAAGCAGACCAGGATATAAAGGGATATTCTAAGGATAAATTTGTATCTACATTTATAGGGTATGTTCCGTCAAGAAATCCAAAGCTGGCAATTCTTGTGATTATTGATGAGCCGGAGGGTATGGCATGGGGCGGAGAGGTGGCAGCTCCGGTATTTAAGGAGATAGCAAGACAGACCTTGAGGTATTTGAAGGTTCCGTCGGAAAAGAATGGAATGGAGCACCAGGACACCAGAGCACCAGAAAATAAAACTGGTGCACTGGTGACTGGTGCTCTGGTGCACTATTTATATGAAGCTTAGAGAGATACTTAAAGGGATAGATTTGATAAAGGTAGATGGTGATATGGATAGAGAGATCTCTGCCGTGTGTTACGATTCGAGGCAGGTAAAAAACGGTTCCATCTTTGTGGCGGTAAAGGGACTTAAATCCGATGGTCACAACTTTTTGAATGATGCTGTAGAGAAGGGGGCGAGGGCAGTGGTTGTGGAGAATAACTCCCGACTCCCGACTCCCGACTCCCGACTCCCGACTATTATAAGCGTCCCTGATTCGAGGAAAGCCCTTGCTCTTATATCCGATAGATTTTACTGCCATCCGTCAGAGGGTATGTCAATCATAGGTATTACCGGGACAAACGGCAAAACCACTACATCGTATTTAATAAACTCGATTCTTGGGGTAGAGGGTTTTAAAACAGGGATAGTCGGGACCATTGATTATCGTTTTAACGGAGAGATTATCCCCGCTCCCCATACAACCCCTGAATCGCTCGACCTTCACAGCCTTTTTAAGAGGATGGCCGATAGAAAGGTTAAATATTGTGTCATGGAGGTATCCTCCCATTCTCTTGAGCTTGATAGGGTATATGGCACGAGATTCGAGACAGGTGTATTTACCAATCTGACACAGGACCATCTCGATTTTCACGGTACTATGGAGAGGTATTTCGATGCCAAGGCAAGGCTTTTCAGAAGATACGGGTTGAAGAAGGCGGCGGTTAATATAGATGACCCTTATGGTCGAAGGCTGTTAAAGGATATTAATGCAGGCAGGGTTTTAACTTACGGCATAGAAGAGAGAGCGGATGTAATGGCAAGAGATGTATCGCTCTCCATGAGAGGACTTAATTTTTTTGCCGATACCCCTGCCGGAAGATTTGAAATAGGGTCGGGACTTATGGGAAGACATAATGTATATAACATACTTGCAGCAATATCAACCTGTCTTCTCGAAGGATTTTCTAACGAGAGTATTGCAAAAGGGGTAATGCTGCTCGATGCCGTTCCCGGCAGGCTCGAGAATATAGATGAGGGGCAGGATTTTACGGTGCTGGTAGATTATGCCCATACAGATGATGCACTGAAAAATGTTCTCGATGCAGTCAGGGGACTGCCTCATAACAAAATCTTTACGGTATTTGGGTGCGGGGGTGAGAGGGATAGGGGAAAGCGTCCATTGATGGGCAGGGTAGGGGTAGAGTATAGCGATTTTGCAATAATAACATCCGATAACCCCAGGAGCGAAGACCCTGCGAAGATAATAGAGGATATTGAAAGAGGAATTCTAACAGACCGGCAGATCAGCAAGCCTGTAAACTGGACAAAGATACCTGACAGGAGAGAGGCGATTGAATTTGCCGTGAGCAGGGCGTTGGGAGGAGATATAGTAGTTATTGCAGGAAAAGGTCACGAAGATTATCAGATATTAAGGGATAGAAAGATACACTTTGACGATAGAGAAGTGGCAAGGGAAGCAATAAGGAAAGGCACCAGGGCACCAGTCACCAGAGCACCAGAAAAATAAAAACTGGTGACTGGTGCTCTGGTGCCCTAATAAGTATGGCTCAATTTGATTTAGAGGAAATTTTGAAGGCAGCAAATGGGACGCTCTTGTCCGGGTCCGGCTCAGGGATTTATCCGGCGATATCCATAGATTCAAGAACTATCGGTAAGGGAGAGCTTTTTATAGCTATCAAGGGAAAGAATTTTGACGGACACGATTTTGTATTGCAGGCGTTAAGGAGGGGTGCCGGCGGGGCAATAATATCTGATAAAAAATTGAAGGAGAAGATAGGGGATAAGCCCCGCCACAATATAATCTTAGTAAAGGATACCCTGAAGGCGCTGCATGATATTGCCAATCATCATAGGAAAAAATTTAATATTCCCGTTATAGGAATAACAGGGAGCAATGGAAAAAGCACATCAAAGGAGATGTCAGCCTCTGTAGCATCCGTCAGGCTCAATATCCTTAAAAATGAGGGTAACCTTAATAACCAGATAGGCTTGCCCCTGACACTCTTAAAGATGAATGACAGCCATCAGGC
This sequence comes from Nitrospinota bacterium, assembly GCA_016200365.1. Taxonomy (GTDB): domain Bacteria; phylum Nitrospinota; class Nitrospinia; order UBA9942; family UBA9942; genus JACQEW01. The sequence continues at coordinate 7,824 of JACQEW010000312.1, read as the reverse complement.
TGCGATACTTGAGATGGGCATGAACGAGCGAGGAGAGATTGAAAAATTAAGCAGGATAGCAGAGCCGACGGTAGGATTGATTACCAATATAGGCAAGGCACATCTTGAGAATTTGGGGTCAATGGAAAATATAAGAGATGCAAAGGGTGAGCTTATAAGGACGATAGGTGAAAACGGAACCGCAATTTTAAATTCCGATGACCCTCTCGCAGCAGAGCTGAAAAACGGCTTTAAAGGGAGGGTAATTACCTTTGGAATAAATTCTCCCTCGGAAATTACGGCATTCGATATAAAGAAAGATAAAGATTCAGGGTATCGGTTTACTCTTAAAATGGATGGAAGAGATACGGCAGTCAACCTCTCATATCCCGGCTATCACAATATCTACAACGCCATTTCGGCAGCCGCTGTCGGCAAGAGTCTCGGTATCGCTATTGATGATATTAAAAAGGGGATTGAATCTTTCAAGCCGCTCCCCATGAGGATGGAGCGGTTTGTGATTGATGACGGTATAATAATTATAAACGATGCCTATAACGCCAATCCTTCATCAATGGAGGCTGCTATCAAAACCTTATCCGAAACTATTTCTTCGGGAAAGAAATTTCTCGTTATAGGCGATATGTTGGAATTAGGCGGCGCTTCGGAAGATGCCCACAGGTATATAGGCAGACTTGTTGCGTCCCTGTTTCTGCAGGGACAAGGGCGTCGGACAATTGATTATCTTATAACCCTCGGCGAGCAGTCGAGGTTTGCCTTTTACGAGGCTGTCAGGAGCGGTATGCCGAGGGACAGGGCATATTGTGCGGAAAATAGCGATGAAGCCGCCTTTATACTCGATGATGAGCTGGAATCAGGCGATTGTGTAATGATAAAAGGGTCGAGGGGCATGAAGATGGAAAATGTAGTGGAGAGGATTATTGGAATCAGAAGACAGAAGTCAGAAGACAGAAGTCAGAAGACAAAAGATAAGGTTCAAGATGAAGAAGATGTCTGTCTTCTGTCTTCTGTCTTCTGACTTCTATTTTTATTATGTTATATCATCTTTTGTTTCCTCTTCACGAGACATATTCGGTATTCAATGTATTCAGATACATAACCTTCAGGACTGCCTATGCGATACTGACTGCATTGATTATAAGCTTTATATTCGGCCCGTGGATTATAAAAAAGCTAAAGGAGAAACAGATTGGAGAGCGGATAAGAGAGGATGTTCCCCGCTCCCACCAGTCAAAGGCAGGAACCCCGACGATGGGCGGGATTATGATACTATTTGCCCTTTTTGTCCCGACGCTTCTCTGGGCAGACCTGACCAATAAGTATGTATGGCTGGTAATGTTTTCGACCCTATCTTTCGGGTTAATAGGCTTTGCAGACGATTATTTGAAATTAAAAAATGGTTCGACAGGCTCACCAGGCAAAAGAAAGGATGGATTAAAGGGGAAGGAAAAATTTGCAATACAGGTAGCAGTAGCTGCGATCATCGTCCTTTTTTTGTATTTCGATAAGGAATTTTCCCTGATTATGACAAAGCTCGGCGTCCCGTTTTTTAAAAACATAAAGCTTGAAATGGACGGCATATATATATTGTTTGCAGTCCTTGTGATTGTCGGGACATCCAATGCAGTCAATCTTACAGACGGACTGGACGGACTGGCGATAGGACCTATAATAATAGCCACTACGGCTTATATGATAATCGCATACATAACAGGTCACTTTAATTTTGCGAATTACCTGAATATACAGCATATAAGGGGTGCAGGCGAGCTTGCCATATTCTGCGGGGCTGCGGTCGGAGCGAGTCTGGGGTTCCTCTGGTTTAATTCATACCCTGCACAGGTATTCATGGGGAATGTTGGGTCAACTGCCCTTGGAGGCATGCTCGGAACAGTTGCTGTTATAACTAAGCAAGAGCTTATATTGCTGATAATAGGCGGTATATTTGTGGTGGAGGCACTGTCGGTCATACTACAGGTGGCTTCTTTCAAGCTTACGGGAAAGAGGATATTCAAAATGGCTCCGCTCCACCATCATTTTGAAATGTCAGGATGGGAGGAGCCTAAGGTTATCGTGAGATTCTGGATTATTGCCATTATACTGGCGCTGCTCTCATTGAGCACATTGAAGCTGAGATGAAAAAAACGGCAAAACCTTTTTTCTTCGCTTCCGTTATTTTTTCTTTTGCTTTTATATAATATTTTAAGGAACAAAAGAAAAAATAAAAAGTCGCTCAGAAAAAGAGTTTTGCCGTTTAGAAAGATATGGAAATAAAAAATAAAAATGTCTTGGTTGTTGGGCTTGCGAGGTCGGGGGTATCTGCCGCCAATCTTCTTTCTTGCTTGGGTGCAAGGGTAACGGTAACGGATGAGAAAGGAGAGGGGGAGCTGTCGGAAAAAATAGCGAGGCTAAAGCCTCGCACTACAGGGGGCATCTCGCTCAAGCTGGGCGGTCATGACAGTATAAATATATCGGAGATCGCTCTAACAGTTATAAGTCCGGGCGTGCCGTGGGACTCTACTTTTTTAAATAAGATAAGAGATAAGGGCATAAAGATAATAAGCGAAGCAGAACTGGCGTTTCAACATCTCAAAGCGCCGCTTATTGCAGTGACGGGGACAAACGGCAAAACCACCACAACGACAATGACGGGTGAGATGCTTAATAGAGGAGGCAAGAGGGTATTCGTGGGCGGCAATATCGGCAATCCCCTCTGCGAGGAGGCTCTTAACGGCGGAAAAAGCGAATTGGTTTTATCGGAGATAAGCACCTTTCAGATGGAGGGTATAGAGACATTCAAGCCATACATAAGCGTTATATTGAATATTACGCCCGACCACCTTGACAGGCACAGGGATATGGATGAATACATAGAGCTGAAAAAGAGGGTGTTTGTAAATCAGGATGAGGGTGATTATACAATCTTGAATATGGATGATGAGATTACTGCAAATCTCTCTACCCAAGGTAAGGGGAGAAAGATATTTTTCAGCAGAATCAGAGAGGTTGAGAGTGGGGCATTTTTAAGAGGGGATAAGATAATATACAAGGGGCAAGGGGCAAGCCTGCCCCTGCAGGCAGTAAGCAGGGGGGGCAAGGGGCAAGTAGAAGAGATAGTTTGCAGTCTTCAGGATTTGAAGCTAATAGGTGTGCATAATATAGAGAATACCCTTGCATCTGTAGCTATAAGTGGACTCTGCGGTATATCAGCCAAGGCTATGAGAGAGGTAATATCGGAGTTCAGGGGAATAAAGCACAGGATGGAGTTTGTGAGGGAGATAAAGGGGATTCGGTTTATAAACGATTCAAAAGGGACGAATGTGGGCGCTGCCGTTAAATCGCTTCAGAGCTTTAAAGAGCCGATAATACTTATTGCAGGCGGAAAGGATAAAGGGAGCGATTATTCCCCTTTGAAGAATCTTATTGAAGATAGGGTTAAACTCTTAATACTGATAGGAGATGCAAAAAAGAAGATAGCAGCGACCCTGAACGGTTTTAAAAACAAGATTGAGGCTAACAGCCTTGAAGATGCTGTGACAGAGGCGTTTAACAGAGGTGTGAAAGGAGATATAGTTCTCCTCTCACCTGCCTGCGCCAGCTTTGATATGTTCAGGGACTATGAGGACAGGGGGGAGCAGTTTAAGGAAATAGTAAATAAATTATAGTGCACCAGAGCACCAGAACACCAGTCACCAGTTTTTGCTTATCTCTGGTGCTCTGGTGACTGGTGTCCTGGTGCCCTTATTGTTATGCCCAAGAAAAAAACATTTGATCCGATAATTCTCATGAGCGCCATTGCCTTGACAGGGATAGGTATTGTTATGGTCTACAGCGCCAGCGCTGTGGTAGCTATGGAGAAATTCGGCGACCCGCAGTTTTTTTTAAAGAGACATATTATGTGGGTAATGCTCGGACTCGTTTCCATGATAGCAATAATGAGGGTAGATTACAGGGAATTAAGGAGGTTTACCTATCCCTTGCTTGTGGTCTCCATTATCCTGCTTATTATGGTGCTGATACCCTATTTCAGCAAGACTGTGGGAGGGGCGAGGAGATGGCTTAGTTTAGGACCGCTGTCGTTACAGCCGGCAGAAATAGTCAAGCTCGCCCTTGTGTTATTTTTAGCCCATTCATTAATAAAAAGGCAGGAACTTCTAAAGGACTTTGCTTATGGGTATCTTCCCAATTTAGTAGTGTTAGCCGTATTCTTTATCCTGATTATCATACAACCTGACCTTGGGAGTGTCCTTGTTATATCTATTGTCGCCTTTATTCTCATGTTTGTCGCCGGCATTAAATTTTCTTTTTTGTTTACAACGTTTTTAATGATGCTCCCCTTTCTCTATATGGCGGTATTCAGGGTCGGCTACCGCAAGAAGAGGATTATGGCTTTCCTTGACCCTTGGAACGACCCGCTTGATACCGGTTTTCAGACAATCCAGTCTTTTCTGGCTCTGGGAAGAGGCGGATTCTTCGGGCTCGGACTCGGAGAGGGGAAACAAAAACTCTTTTATCTGCCGGAGCCTCATACCGACTTTGTATTTTCGGTAATGGGAGAAGAATTGGGTTTTATAGGTGTTTCGGCGGTTATGATTATTTTCCTGATACTGATATGGAGGGGTATCAGGGTGTCATTGAGGTCTCCTGATTTATACGGCACATATCTGGCGCTTGGCATTATTCTTACTATAGGGATTCAGGTGGTTATCAATATGGGGATAGCGACAGGTCTTCTTCCGACAAAGGGACTGCCTCTGCCATTCTTAAGCGTGGGCGGCTCATCCCTATTGGTTTCTATGGTCAGTATCGGGGTGTTGTTGAATATATCGGAGCATACAGCATGAAAGCAATGAGCAATGAGCAATGAGTTCAAAAAGAATTTTCTCATTGCTCTGCACTCATTGCTCATTGCTCATTGCTCATTGCTTGTTTTATGAAAATAGTAATTGCCGGGGGTGGGACGGGCGGTCATCTCTTTCCCGGCATAGCAGTGGCGCAGGAATTTAAGAATAGGGACAACTCGAGCCGGCTACTTTTTATAGGAACGGAGAGAGGGATCGAGAGCAGGGTTGTTCCAAAAGAGGGTTTTGAGATTAAGTATATATCATCTGAGGGTATTAAAGGGAAAGGGGTTTTAAAAAAAATGAGGGCTGTTGCAAAGATACCATTAGGCATTTTTCAGGCGATGCAGATTTTGAACAGTTTTAAACCGGATATGGTTATCGGAGTAGGGGGGTATGTATCCGGACCTGTTGGTATTGCCTCGTTTTTATTAGCGAGGCTGAAGCCTCGCACTACAAAACTTGTTATACAGGAGCAAAATTTCTTTCCCGGTGTTACAAACAGGATACTTGGCAAGATTGCAGATTTAATATTCACATCCTTTGAAGATACAGGGAAATATTTCACAGGGAGGAAAATCTGTTTTACAGGAAACCCTGTGAGAAGGGAGATTTCGGAAATCTCAAATCTCAAATCTCAAATCTCAAATCTCAAATTTACCCTGCTGGTTTTCGGCGGCAGCCAGGGGGCGCACAGCATAAATACAGCGATGGTGGAGGGACTGAAATTTTTAGAGGGAGCGAAAGATTATATATTCATCATCCATCAGACAGGGGAAAAGGATTTTGAGATAATAAATAGGGCTTATGATGAAAGGGGATTCGATGCAGAAGTAGCTCCTTTTATATACAATATGGCTGAGGCATATAAAAAGGCAGACCTTGTCATAAGCCGTGCAGGGGCTACAACATTATCCGAGCTTACATCCTGCGGAAAGGCAGCCATATTAATCCCGTTCCCATTTGCAGTAGACAATCATCAGGAGAAAAATGCCATTGTTCTGAAAGAGCATAATGCAGCGGAGGTAATAATAGAAAGGGATTTGAGCGGCAAGACATTGGCAGATAGAATCTTGTCTCTTGCGAATGACAGGGGAAGACTTTCTGATATGGAAAAGGAGAGCAGAAAGATGGGCAGACCTGATGCAGCAAAGGAGATAGTGGAACAGTGCATCAGGTTAGTCACCAGAGCACCAGGGCACCAGAGCACCAGAGTCATGATTTTGTTTATTGCTGGTGCACTGGTGCGCTGGTGTTCTGGTGCTCTGGTGTAAAGCTATGTTCAGAAAAACAAGACACATACATTTTATCGGCATAGGCGGGTCGGGGATGAGCGGCATCGCCGAGGTTCTCTTAAATCTCGGCTATAAAGTAAGCGGCTCTGACATTTCCCAATCCGAGTCTGTGAAGCGCCTCTTGAGCCTTGGGGCAGAGGTCTTTACAGGTCATAAGGCTTCAAACATAAACGGTGCAGAGGTTGTCGTGGTCTCATCTGCAGTATCTCCCGACAATGAGGAGATACTGGCGGCAAAGGGGAAGCTGATACCTGTAATACCGAGGGCAGAAATGCTGGCGGAGCTTATGAGGCTGAAATACGGTGTTGCAGTAGCAGGGGCGCATGGAAAGACAACCACTACCTCGATGATAGCATCGGTGCTTTCTTCCGGCGGACTTGACCCTACAGTGGTTATTGGGGGGAGGGTGAACAGTATAGGCAGCGGCGCCAAACTTGGTCAGGGAGATTTTCTTGTAGCTGAGGCGGATGAGAGCGATGGGTCTTTCTTAAAGCTTACGCCTACTATTGCAGTGGTTACTACAATTGATGCAGAGCATCTCGACCATTACGGCGATATATCCGAGATAAAGAAGGCTTTTTTAAAATTTATAAATAAAGTTCCATTTTACGGGTCTTCCGTCCTCTGTCTCGATCAGGAGCATATACAATCGCTTATACCGCAGGTGGAAAAAAGATTTATTACCTACGGCTTTACAGGTCAGGCTGAGTATACTGCAAGGGATATGACCTTTTCAGGCAAGACAACGAAATTTACTGCTTTCAGGAGGGGAAAACCATTGGGTAATATCAGGCTGAATATACCGGGGGTGCACAATGTGCAGAACTCCCTCTCAGCCATTGCAGTCGGCGTTGAGCTCGATATTGACTTTAATTCCATAAAACGGGGACTGGAGGAATTCAGCGGTGTTCAAAGGAGATTTCAGATAAAGGGAGAAGCGGATGGCGTAATGGTTGTAGACGATTACGGGCACCACCCTGCGGAGATAAAGGCGACCTTGAGGGCTGCAAAAGAGGGGTGGAAAGAGAAGAGGCTTATAACGGTGTTTCAGCCCCATCGTTATACCAGGACAAGGGATATGCTGAAGGAATTTTATACTGCCTTTTACGATTCGGATTTACTGGTCATAACAAATATATACCCTGCCGGCGAGAAGCCTATTGACGGAATACATGGAAGGCTCATTTACGACGGCGTCAGGGGACACGGGCACAGGGATGCGGTTTTTATCGCGGATAAGGATGAGATTGTTGAATACCTGTCAAAAAAGGCAAGAAGCGGAGATATGGTGATTACACTCGGCGCAGGGGATATATGGAAAGTGGGAGAGGAATTTTTAAGGGTAAAAAATGTTGAATAACGATACTGCAAAACCCTTTTTTCTCGCTTCCGTTATTTTTTCTTTTGCCCTATTTAAAAACTATTAAGGAACAAAAGAAAAAATAAAAAGTCGCTCAAAAAAAGGTTTTGCAGTATTCTCGACAGTGAAAAGCGAAGAGTTAAAAATTATTTTTGAGGAGTTAAGGTGTGAAAAGAGATTTGACGAGCCGATGCGAAGATATACATCCTTTCGTATCGGCGGGAATGCCGATTTACTGATATTTCCTGATGGCGCAGAAGATTTAAAAAGGATTCTTTATCTTTGCAGGAAGAATAGAATCTCCTTATTTGTTATCGGATTCGGAACG
>JACQEW010000033.1 GCA_016200365.1 Nitrospinota bacterium | reverse complement strand
AGATTTAGCCACAGAGACACAGAGGCACAGAGATAAAGAAAATTGACTATTGAAGATTGAAGATTGAAGATTGAAGATTTGAGGAATATTATTTTTTTCAATATTCAATCGTCAATCTTCAATTCTTATCTTTCTCTGTGTCTCTGCGCCTCTGTGGCGAATTTATATATTATCCTTTTTCATCAAAAATACCAGCCCCATTATAAACCATGCCATTGTAGCTACCTCGGCGTCCCCGAAGTTTGCTTCAAATATGCCTGCTACATGAAATCCTGCAATAGCTCCAAGCCCGCCGAGGGTAATGGCATTTTGAAATTTGTCTTCATTCCCATCAATTTTTGTCTCCTGACTCCTGACTCCCGACTCCTTGACAGGCGGGACGCCTGTCCTACTCCCGACTCCCGACTTCCGACTCCTGAATATTTTTATTCCCTCCCTGAAAAAAACAATCCATATCCACAGGAATGCAGTAAATCCTAATATCCCATGCTCGGCAGCCTGAGTTAAAACATTATTATGGGCATGGGCATCCGAGCCGGCACTAAAATCATGACCATATTTATCCCTGTAACTTTTAATTGCAGCGGTATAATTGTTCATACCCACCCCTGTTATCGGATGCTCCATTATCATATCTGCTGCACTTTTCCAGATATAAAGCCTTTCAACATTTTTTGATATATCGAATATGCTCTTAAAGCGATTTAGGATAGGGGAATGTAATAAGTAGGAAGTAGGAAGCAGGAAGTAGGAAGTAATGATTAGACAAACTATAGAAAAGGCAATAATCTTCCTTTTCACTTTTAGGATAACTATAAAAATTACTGCAAATACAGCCCCCAGCCATCCGTTGCGGGTCATGGATGATAAAAGACCGGCAGAAATCAGGATAGTAGGCAGCAGGCAGCAGGCAGCAGGCAGGGAAAAAAACTGTTTGCTTTTTACTATCTGCTGTATCCTGCTTAAAGATAAGCTGAAGCTGAGGGAGAAAACCAGCAATAAAAATCCGCCGTAAGTCATGTGATGGTCAAAGAACCCTGTTGATGCAATACCGCCATCAGCCCACTGAACAACCTTTCTGCCTTCAGGTCTTACAATATCAAGACCAGGGAAAACATGCTGAAGAACGCCATAAATAGAAACAATTGATGTAACCAATAGAATGATATGGACAAGTCTTCGTATCATCTTTATGTCTTCAATAAATGTAAGCATTGCAAAAAATGTAAGGGCAATCCAGAATTTACTCATTGATTTTATGCTGTAGATAAAATCAATGCCAAATATGGCGCCGATAAAAACAGCACAGAGGTATGCAAGAAATGGATAATTCAGGGGGGTTTTAGCGAAGATAAATCTTTTTTCCGTAATCATCAAGGCTGTCCATGACAAAAGGATAATGGCTAATGCAGCCTGGGTGCCTGATATTGAAAGAGGGGAAAATAAGGCGAGAGAGTAAAATCCGAAGTTTATTGACTTTTTGAAGAATACGGCGATTTCGTTTTGTTTCATCGGAAAATACCTTTTTTAACGCAAAGACGCAAAGTCTATTTGCATTTTTTCTTTGCGACTTTCTTCTCTTCTTTGCACCTTTGCGTTAAAAATCAGGTTTTTGTTTCATGATAATAACTCTTCGGCTGATTTTACAATATCAGCGGTATTTATTTCTCCTATACATCGGACTGGAATATCATCATATTTGCAGCCCCAGTTACAGCAATAGCAGTCCATATATTTGTATACTGTCCGCCCATTATCATACATTGGAAGGAATCCACCGAAATGTCCGCCTCCATATATCATAACTGTCGGCACACCCATTATCCATGAGGCATGGGTTATCCCTGTCTCATTTCCAATAAAAAGTCTTGCATGCCTGATAATGCCAAAGGCTTCAATCAGAGATGTCTTTCTTCTCAGGTCAATAACAAAATCCGGCAATGCTGCTGAGTTATATTGATCCACGCCTATAAGCACAGCCTTCATGCCAAGTTGCCTGTGCAAATATTTAATTACCTCCATAAACTTATACGCAGGATAATCCTTTTTCGTAGAGCGGGAACCAAAAGAGAAGACAATATAATCACCCTTTTGTAAAGAGAATTTATTTATTATCTTTTCGGATGCATTATTGTTTAGAGGGATATAAGGTTTGACCTCATCATCCGATACTTTAAGATTCAGTATCCTCTCCATAAAATACTTTTCGTGGTTAAAAACATGGGTATATATATTCTTATCATCAAACATACTAAGCTCCGGAATAATATTGGCAATATTTTTCCATCGTCTGGGTTTCCTCAATTTCATTACAACACCACCATACAGGCAGGTTGTAGGGGCTCTCAATATATACAGCATATCCCTTGATTCGGATGAATTAAGGATAGAATTTATAGCTGTTTCAAAGCCCAAACCCTTCAATTCGGAAAGCAGCTCATATCTATATTTAAAAGAGGCAAAATATTTTTTTTCATCCAAAGTTATAATGTTGTCTGTGTATAGTTTTGCTGCCTCCCTTACACCACTGCTGACGAGACAATACATCTGCTCTCTGCCAAAGTGTCTTATATAAAAATTAAGTATACCGCTGAATAATAAAAAATCCCCTATAGAATTGTCTTTTACCACCAGAATTTTCTCAGGGTTTGTTTTTCTCTTTGAAATAAGAGTCGGCAATATAAGCCTTCCTGAGACTTTTTTCAATTCGTGAATTATTTTTCCCATAATATTGTCATTGCGAGGAGCTTTAGCCCCGAAGCAGCCTTTTTTCCACCTCCTCAAATACTCTATCAACACTTATTCTATCCATACAGTCATAGTATTTGCATTTTTCAAATACACATTTCTTGCAGAAGGGGACATCCGGCACAATGGCAATATCCTTTTCGCCAATCGGACCCCATCTCTTAGGCTGGCAGACAAAGATAGGACAGTAAATGGAGACTACAGGAGTGCCTACGGCAGTGGCAATATGAATCGGTCCTGTGCTTGAACCTACCATCACATTAAATCTCTTTATAACGGCTGACAGTTCTTTAAGCCCGTCATAACTGATATATTTCACAACCTTTCCCTTTACGCTACTGACTATTCTATCTAACAATTCCTCCTCTCCTGTCCCCCCTGTTACAAAAATAACAGCGCCTGTCTTATCAATAATCTTATCTGCAAGCTCTGCATATTTTTCAGGTTTCCAGTTTCTTGCAGACCCTCCGCTTCCGGGGTGTATACCCACTATGGGAGTTATGAGTTTTGAGTTATGAGTTTTGAGTTTTGAAAATAATTTATCAACCCCTTTTATAATTTCATCTGTAATATATATCTCTGACTGTCTTATAGGCTCTGCACCAAGAACCTTAGCAAGCTCAAGATTATAATCGGTTTCATGCCTTTCTACCCTTGACCTGCGCTGCTTTACTCTGTCTGTTAAGAAAATCTGTGAGAGTTTTGTTGCAGGACCTATCCTTCTCGGTATTTTAGATAAATAGGTAAGCAGACCCACTCTGAAATCAAGAAAGAGTATGAGTGCCGTATCAAATTTTTTACTTTCTATTTCTTTTGCAAGTTTAAGCAGACCCCTTATTGTTCTATGCTCCCCTTCAGGGTCATAGATTATAACTTCATCTACATTCGGATTATCCGTAACAATATCTTTTGTGTATGATTTAACAAGGACGGATATATAGACAGATGAAAAACTTTTTTTAAGGGATTTGAATACCGGTGTAGACAGAACCACATCCCCTATACGGTCGGTGCGTGTTACAAGAATCTTTTTCACAATTAATGAAGAAGTTTCAATATCATTTTTTAAGATAGTTTATGCTGTAATCTTATGAAAAGATATACCTGAAAAGGCTGGGGCAAATTCATCTTCAGTGGCAACTTCCGATTCTCTCGCGGACTTAAAAAGTATTTCAATGGTATTTCCAATATTAATGGCTATATTTCCAGGAATGGTTCTCGCCCCGCACTTAGGACATATATAAGCTGAAACATTCTCAACATCGGCGTAAAAACCTTCCCTCTCAAAATGGAGGGTCGTTTTCTTAATCTCCATGATGGTATGACATTCTGGACACGGTTTATCTTTTTTCATTTTTATCTCTTTCTGATTTGAAAGTTTATCCATTCGCTACTGTCAGGTATATATACCGTTACAATATCTATTTCCTTTCCCCATGAATAATCTACTACAATATGGAGCGGGATGTCAAAGTTTAACATAAAAAATATGAGGCATCGTTTACGGTTAGGATATTCCTCAATAATTTTTCCATTATTAGAGTCTGTTGCACAAACCTTAAAATTCTATAATTTTAAATAGTGATTATTTCACAGAGTGATTCAAATCTAAATAATTGTTTCTGAAAAGAACCGAGTTGCTGATTAATAAGTATATTTGAGTGTCAATATTTCCACTTT
>JACQEW010000303.1 GCA_016200365.1 Nitrospinota bacterium | reverse complement strand
GAAAGTTCAAGACAGGGGGCGTATGCAGGATTAAAGGTATACCTGGATGACCTGAAAACAACTCAGGAAAGGCTTCAGAAAGAAACAACGGCGCTTGTTTCCGCACTTAAAACACCGCAGGTCAGGGGCATATGGGGTGAGATTACATTAAGGCGTGTTGTTGAAGTTGCAGGGATGTCTAAATACTGCGATTTCGTCGAGCAGCTGAGCGTTGAGACCGAAGAAGGACGAAAAAGACCCGACCTTATTGTTAAATTACCGGGCGACAGGACAGTAATAGTGGATGCAAAGGTTCCATTAAGGGCGTATATGGAGGCAATCGAGACTACCGATGATGAAAAGAGAAAGGCGCTGTTGACTCAGCATGCGCAGGCGGTAAGGAGTCATGTGAAACAATTAAGCTCTAAGGCATACTGGAACCAGTTTAAGCCGACACCTGATTTTGTGGTTTTATTTTTACCTGCCGAGTCTTTTTTCAGCATGGCATTGGAGCAGGACCGTAATCTTATCGAGGACGGGATGGCAAGCGGGGTTATACTTGCAACGCCGACAACCCTTATCACTGTTTTAAGGTCTGTTGCCTATAGCTGGCAGCAGCAGCAGGTGGCGGAAAATTCAAAACAAATATTGGAAACAGGCGTGGAGCTGTTTAACAGGATTTGTAAGTTTGCAGAATATATCGGAGATATAGGCAAGGGGTTAAATACAGCGGTAAAATCATATAACTCTGCAATCGGGTCGTGGGAGAGCAGGGTAATGCCCGGGGCACAAAGACTGAAAGAGCTCGGCGCCTCTGCCCCTGAAAAGAGCCTGCCTGAGCTAAATCAGATTGATACGAATATCAGGGAATTGCCTGAAGGACAAAAAACTTAATGAAACCACAGATGGACACAGATTAACACAGATAAAATCTTCAGCTACTAATGAACACAAATTAACACTAATTTTTATTTTTTTAAAAAATTCGTGAATATTCGTGTCCATTCGTGGCTAAAATTAAGTCTTTGTTCTTTTTCTATTCTTTTATCCTGCTTATCCTGTTAACCCCGTTAGAAGCTCGCTTATCATGAAGCCATTTCCTTTTATCAGGAGTATACCTCTGACAAAGGAAGCTTCTAACGGGGTTAATCCTGTCTAAATGTTTTTATTCAAAAATCCTGTTTGCCCTTACATATCGTTTGGAAAAATATCTCTCCCTGATAGAGCTTTTTGTAACCCCCTGGCTGCTGCTGGCATGGGCAAAGGTATTGTTATCCATATATACCCCCACATGAGAGATAGTTCCCTGAATTGAGGTATTAAAAAATATCAGGTCGCCGGGTATTAGAAGATTTCCGGCATCCATTCCCACCATCGCCTGCTCCCTGCTTGTCCGGGGCAGTTCCACACCCTGCTCCCTGTATACCCTCCTTGTAAATGCGGAACAGTCAATTCCGCTTGCAGAGTCGCCGCCGAATCTATAGGGTATACCGATATGCCTGTCTATAGAGGAAAAGAGTCTGTCTACATTGAGGTCGCCTCTCCTGCCGTATTCTGTAACCCTCTGCTCCATCATGGCAAGCTCTTTCTTCCTCTTTTCTTCTCTCTCCCTGTTTCTCCTCTCCTTTTCTCTTTCCGCCTCCTTCATCTGCATCTCCAATGACCTATCCGCATCATCCTGCTCTTTTTGATATTTTGCAAGCTCGTTCTGATAAGCCTTCAGCATTTTTTCAATATCCTTTGCTATCCTGTCCTGCTCCTTTGTAAATGCACTCTCCTCTTTTTCTTTTTTCTCCTTTATCGTATCCTGCTCCTCCTGGTATTTCCTTACTATTTCAAGGTTCTTCCTTTTTATCTCTTCCCGCTCCTTAGCCATCCTCTCTTTTTCAGACTTGAGTCTTTTGTTCTCCTCCTCAATCATCTTCCTCATCTCCTGCTGCTCCCTCTGGTATCTCGATACCTCCGCCTCCTGCCTTCTCCTCTCAGCCTCCTGCTGGAGCATCAGCAGCCTTTGCCTCTCCTGTTCAAATTTTTGCATCTTCTCTTCCTCTCTCTTTCTCATCTCCTCCTGCGCCCTCTCGTAGTTTGAAATCTCATCCTGATTTCTCCTCTCTATCTCCGTTAGCTCCATTGCAATCTTTTTTTCCTCATCTGCAAGTCTCTTTTTCTCCTCTCCAATCTTCTTCAATCCCTCCTCTGCCTTCTGCTTCTCCATCTCCTTCTGTATCTTCTTTGTTTCTGCATTCTGCCTCAGTTTATCAATATCCTTTTTCTTCGCTATCTTCATCATCAGATTTCTCTCTACCTCGCCCATCGGCTTCCATTTTTCAGGCTCCTTTTCCCTGACGGATTTTATCGCCTCAAGCACAAGGTCATCGGCGCTCTTTTTTTTTTAAGCCCCCCTGATCCACATCTATCAATATGGAAAGAGCCACCTTTTGAGCCGTAAGCCCCCTGTCCACTCCGTATATCAAACCCCTCGTAAGGACAGGCATGGCGGCAGGGTCCCATTTACCCTCAAGAGAATGGTATACAAACTCCTCATATATATCCTGCGGGACATCGGAGTTATAAAACTCCTTCAGGGCATTTGCCGCTGCATATAACTGGTCTGCGCTTACATCCTGCGAATATGTTACATCGAATATCTCATCGAGGTATTCCAGCGGCGCACCCTTTTTAAACGCCCCGTAGACCAATCTGATTATCTCAAAGGTTCTCTGCTCGGAGATTCCATCGAAATCCGTCCTCTTTATAACACCCTCCATAATATTTAAGAGGTCGGGGTCAAGTCCTTTTTCTATTTCAGGAGAAAAGCCTGCTGTCAGGAGGTTGAGCATTCTGTCCTTTTTAAGATTTATGCACTCCCTGTCAAGCAGCCCCTTTATCTTTTCCATATCCGCTGCTGTATCTGAAAATGAGACGGCAGGATAAAATGTGATTATAAGAAAAGATAAAATGAAAAATGAGATTCTTGGCAGCATATCTTTCCTCCTTCTTTAAGAGACTAAAATGAGAAATCGTTTTCTACGGTGAAGTATATACTTAAAGAGAAATAATTGTCCAGAAATTTTTTAGAAAAGATTTACATACTTGACGATAGGCTAAAGATACATCATAATTATAATCAACAGGTTATAATTCAATATGCGCCTGTAGCTCAGTTGGATAGAGCAACGGACTTCTAATCCAAAAAGTTGCAACATAATATACTATAAAACAATAAGATATAAAAAATGTGTAACAATAATGTAAGTCTATTCTAAAATTATCGTAACAAATAATACCCGTTTTTCCCCTCCCTCTGATATAATCACACATTTAACTTCATGCAGATACCTGCAAAATTGTTCTTCGTGGGATTCCCATCTGTAGAGGAGGTATCTCTTTACAGGGGGAATCCTAAAGGCGATACTGTTTTTTTATGCGGGAGGCAAAGCCTCCCGTGATGACCAACCGTGTAGTTTTGCATTCGCCACGCTGACAATCACGGGGAGTGTGGCAGCATGACAAAAACAGACTTATTGGTTTAGTGGAAGGGGGGGAAAGACTAAACTATAGACTTACTCCTTACTTCCATCAAGCACTCTTCATTGTAAATTTATAAATCTAAATTTTCAATCAAGAGTGCCTTTTCGCGACCCCTAAAACCTTTTCCTCCTGATAACTTCATTCAGGGGCAAAAAGTTTTTGACGGGATCGCTGATTCATAAAACATTGACAATGTGCGGACAAATTGATATATTATCAATATGAAAAAGAGGGAGACAAAAGGCGAAAGAATATTTCTGCGAATGTCCGATAAAGAGAAGGGTGAGGTAACAAAAAAAGCCAAAAGCCTCGGTCTTTCACTATCGGCATATATTATGATGCTGATATACAAAGATAATCCATCACTGGGAGGGAGAAATAGATGAAGAATATCATTCAACTTGCTAAATATTTAAGTAAGAGCGAAAAATTTCCATTCTATTTATCCGGTGGAACAGCACTATCTTATTTTTATTTGAAACATAGAGAGTCGGCTGACCTTGATTTTTGGGGAAAGATGCCTGATTTTAGAGGTGTATTAAAAATTATAACTGAATTGAAAGAGAAGAAGATTTTTGAAATAGCGAGAAGCTCTGAAAATGGAAACGCTAATGTTATAGTATTTAATATAGACGGAATAAAGGTTGATTTTATCGAGGATATTTATAATGAAATTTACCGAAAAAATGACATAATAGAGGGTATCCCGGTAGATTCTCTCTATGGTATTTACTACAAGAAGCTGCAGGCTATATCAGGAATACAAACAGAAGATAAAGCCGGAAAACCGGTATCGGCTGGACACAGAATCAATGCTAAAGATATTTATGATCTGTATCACCTCTCAAAAG
Source organism: Nitrospinota bacterium (assembly GCA_016200365.1). Taxonomy (GTDB): domain Bacteria; phylum Nitrospinota; class Nitrospinia; order UBA9942; family UBA9942; genus JACQEW01. The sequence continues at coordinate 500 of JACQEW010000303.1, read as the reverse complement.
TTGAACCGCTATCAGAATTTATAAGTAGGGTTGAAAAAGATAATCACCCGATTAATGAGAAATTGATAATTCAAAACATAAGAAGGGCAGATTATATGACTCTGTTTTCTGAATTTGACCTAATAAAACAGCTCAAAAAAACAGATTTCAGGGAAATGAAGGAATACCTTATAAAAGAAACGGACATTATTTTGGAGAAAGGTATTGAAATAAATGATTTTCAATTGGGATACTAATTTAGCTGATAATGAATTTCTTAAACACGCAAACAACTCTGAATCGCCATTTTTTGCCAAGTTTGCGGTAAGAATTTTATCCATGGCACCTTATGAAGAGGTATTTAAAAATTACCTCTCTTTAGAAATTTTTATAGATAAATGGGAGTCTACTTTGAAACCAGAGATGCAAAAAAACATTCTGTTTTCAGGACAGACAGACTTCTGGGATGAAGTGTGGACATATTGTAAAGACAAAAAAAGATGTAACTATTCAGCGAAATT
>JACQEW010000299.1 GCA_016200365.1 Nitrospinota bacterium | reverse complement strand
GATATGCAGGTCAAATTTGTCGTAAAAGTTTTCAGGTATTTTTAGCTCTTTTACATGACTTCTGATGTATGAGAGCGCCGCCTGTGCAGACTCTTTCATAACCTCTCCGAGAGAGCCTGTAAGGATAAGCTCTTTCTTCCCTTTCATTTTTGCCGCCTCTACGAATATAATATCCCCGCCTGCTTCAGTCCATGCCAGACCCGTGACAACACCGACCCTATCTTTTTCCTCTGCCACATCGAGGAAGAATTTTCTGGGACCAAGGAGCCCTTCTATAATTTCAGGGGTAATCTTATCTCTGACAGGTTTCCCCTGGGCTATATCCTTTGCCGTTTTGCGGCATATCGAGGCAATCTCCCTTTCAAGATTCCGCAGCCCCGCCTCTCTGGTGTATTCCCCTATTATTTTATAGATAGCCTCGCTGCTAAATTCTACAGTATATTTTTTAAGACCGTTCTCCTCTATCTGTCTCGGTATGAGATATTGAAAGGCAATCTTTTCCTTTTCCTCTTCTGTATATCCGGGAAGCTCTATAACCTCCATTCTGTCCTTCAATGCCGGAGGCACTGGGTCTAATATATTGGCGGTAGTGATAAACATTACATTTGACAAGTCATAAGGGACATCTTCGTCCAGCATAAAGACAGGGTTGCACACTTCAGACCTCCTTATCTCCTGAATTATCCTCCCAGGGAGGGCGCCGACATAAGTTCTTCTATGCCCCCGTATCTCTGCTTCATCCCTCATGCCGCCGAGAGAAATCCTTATAAATCTTCTCTCAAGCGCCCTTGCGATAGATTTACCGAGAGAGGTCTTTCCCACTCCTGGCGGGCCGACAAAACAGAGTATCGGACCCCTCATCTTCTCTTTATCCTTCAGCCTTCTCACTGCGAGATATTCGAGTATCCTCTCCTTTACCTTCTTTAAGTCGTAGTGGTCTTCATCTAAGATTGCCTCTGCACGGTTTATATCGAGGTTGTCCTCTGTCCTTTTCTCCCACGGCACAGTGACGAGATAATCTATATATGTCCTCGATACCGTATATTCGGCGGATGCCTGATTCATCTTCTCGAGCCTTCCGAGCTCTTTATTTGCAATATCCCTGACCTTTTCGGGCATCGGGGTCTCTTCTATCTTTTTTCTCAGCTCGTTCATCTCCGCGGTGTAAGGGTCTTCCTCTCCAAGCTCCTTTTGAATGGTCTTTAGCTGTTGTCTTAACAAATACTCCCGCTGTGTTTTCGATAATTCCTTTGCAACCTCGCTTTGAATCTTTTCCTTTATCTGGAGCATCTGAACCTCTTTGTTAAGATAGATGAAGACCCTGCTGAGACGCTCCAACGGGTCAACGATTTCAAGTATCTTCTGCTGCTCCACTACATCGAGGGCAAGGTATACACAGATAAGGTCGGCAAGACGGGCAGGGTTGTCAATCTTCTCAATCATCGCCATTACATCATTCGGGAGGGGTCTGCTTACGGCAACAACGGTTTTAAAAATGGTATTGATACTCTGAACCAGCGCATCTACAAAGGAATTTTTTTCATAGAATTCCCTGAGCTCTTCTATCTCTGCAAGGAGATAAGGCTCCTCTTTTATGTAGTTGGTTATTCTTATCCGGGCAAGTCCTTCTACGAGAACCTTTATACCTCCGTCTTCCAATTTAACTATCTGGAGTATCTTCGTAGCAGCTCCAACGGGGTAAAGGTCTTTTGATACGGGGTTTTCGATATTTTTTCCCTTCTGGGCAACTACCCCGACAAAGTGGTCGCTTTTCATCGCATCTTCTATTGCAAGCTTATCTTTTGGACGGGAGAAAAAAAGCGGAGAAATCATCAGCGGGAATATTACCGTATCTCTGATAGGCAGGATCGGCATCTGGAGAGGTATTATAAGATTGTGGGGTGATGACATATAGGAATTAAGAGTTAAGAGTTGAGAGTTAAGAATTGAGAGTTAAGAATTAAGAGTTAGGAGTTAAATAAATTCCATTAACTTTTAACTCTTCACTCTTCACTTTCATCGGTTATCCATTCCGGGTTTTTTTCCGCCGTAATTTTTTTCTTTATGGCAGGGAACCTCTTTTTAAAATCAGGGTGAGCCTCTTTTAAATAGCTCTTAATCGCCTCAACCTCTATTTTTATCTCGTCTATTCCAGCTTTAATGGCCAGCTTGCCGTTGTCAATTCCATCTTCTAATGCATTTATCTCTTTTTCTATTAGATGCAGTCTTTCTTCAAATGCTATTTCTTTCATTTTCTCTCCTTTATTATATCTGCAAGCATGTGCATGATTTGATCTAATCTCATATGAATCTGGTCTATGCGGCTGTTAACTGACTTAAACTCGCCAATATATTCAGTCCGCATATCTTTTATCTCAGTTCGAATGTCTTTTATCTCTTCCTTTATTTCCTTTGTCCGTTCATCCACTACATCATAGATAATCTCTAATGTAACCTTTCTTACTATCGCTCTTACTGTTCCCATTTTATGTCCTCCTTAAGATGCTCCAGATTTCCTATGGCATTACAAATTCTCTTCCCGCCTTTTTTACTACAAAGACGGAGCATGGCGACTTTCTGACTACTTTTTCGGCGACACTGCCGAATAACACATGCTCAAGACCTGTCCTGCCGTGAGTCGCTATGACAATCAGGTCAATCTTTTTTTCTTTGGCGGTCCTTATTATCTCAAGGAATGGAGTTCCGCTTACAATTATATTTTCCACTTCGATACCTTCTTTTATTTTTTGCGGTATAAATTTTTCTATCTCTTTTTTAGCCGCTTCCTCCATTCCTTTATATAGCTCGTTTACCGGAAGCTGGGGAACATAGAAACCGGAGACATCGAATATATGCTCGATGACATGCAGGAGATAAAGTTTTGCCTTATATATGCCGGCAAGGGATACGGCATATTCCATGGCGTTTTTGGAGGAATCTGAAAAATCCGTTGGAAATAATATCCTCTCTATCTTAGGCACATTGCCCTCCTTTCTTTTTTAATAAAACAAAAACATGATTTTTAACGCAAAGACGCAAAGAAGCAAACAAAGACGCAAAGCTTTTTTACTTTTCTTTATCTTTCTTTATCACTTTTTTTAAACCTTTGCGACTTTGCGTTAAATAACTTGATTTTTGTTCTATCATTGCACAAGTAGATACAGGTGTCAAGTATCTCACCTACCGCTCACCTACCGCACAATTATATCCTCCGGAAACGATACGATTATCTCCGCCCCTCTATAAAGCTTTATCTTTCCGTATACAATTACTTTTTTCCCTGTATAGTAGGTTGCCGGGTCAATCCCTTTTTCTATGAATCTCTGGTAGTCCCTGTCAAAAATAGTTACTGTAAAATCCTCATCAGGATTATCACCGAAGTTGAGATGGACTGCCTTCCCTCCATTGTGTATGTTTTTTACAACCCCTTCTACGAACCTGAATTTTCCTATATTTCTTATAGCGTTAGAATGAGGGATTGAGGCAATTGAATCAGGCTCGCTCCAGAGACCCTTTCTGTTTTTTATTGCCTCTTTCTCCAGCTTTTTAAATTGGCTGTAATATTTGACATTTGGGGGGATGAAATAAGCCCTTGCACTCCCATCCTCTATTAAATTTGCATTTACAAAAGTTCCATCCTTTAAATAAACATAAGCGAGCAGACGGCCGTATTTATCTACCTTCTCTATATCAAATTCAAGTTTTATTGTTTTGCCTTCAAGCAGTTTTTTATTTGCCATCTTAGCCCCTTCGCTGAAAAACTGGGCAGGCATTTTCTCTGATGCAACTTCGGGGGCATCAATTCCGAGAAATCTTATCTTCTCACCTGTGGTTGTAATAATTGTATCGCCGTCTATTACATGCTTTACAGTAAGGATTATTCCTGCTGTCGGAAAATGCTTCTTTTCCGCATCTTTTCTGTAATTTTCAGGTATCCTATCAATCGAATCTGCAAAATTTACAGTGCCGTCCTTATCTATCCATTTATAGACATCTCCGTAAGCAGTAGGCAGTAGGCAGTAGGCAGCAGGCAGTAGAAAATAAATTACAAAAATACAAAATAAAACTCTCAAGCTTGACATGATTATTACTTTACCCTTTTTATGTCTATTTTTCTATAGATTTATGGTATTATTTTTGCTATGGCTATAAATCATCTCCCCAATAAAAACATTTGGGGACAAGCATTAGTGGATAATCTTATAAATCTTGCGCTATTTGAAGATATAGGCTCAGGGGATATTACTACGAATGCACTTATTCCGCCGGGAGCAAAAGGGGAAGCATATATCATAGCTAAGGAGGATATGATTTTATCCGGAATAGATATTTTTAAAAGAGTATTTCAATTAGTAAATCCCCCCACTCCCCCCTTTTTCAAAGGGGGGTTAGGGGGGATTAAATTCAAGGATAAATTTAAGGATGGCGAAACAATAAAAAAAGGAAAGATTATAATTGAGATGAGTGGCAATATGAGGGTTTTATTGACAGGGGAGAGGACAGCACTGAATTTTTTACAGAGGATGAGCGGGATAGCCACCCTTACCAGAAGGTTTGTAGATGAGGTTGCTTCGGCTTCGCCTCGCAATAACAAGGTTAAGGTAATAGATACAAGAAAAACAACGCCGGGTTTAAGAATCCTTGAAAAATATGCAGTAAAATGCGGCGGCGGTGTGAATCACAGGCTCGGTCTTTACGACGGCATACTCATAAAGGATAACCATATTAAGGCTGCAGGAGGCATTATAAACACAGTAGAGAGAATGTGGGATGACAAACCCCACCTCATGAAGATTGAGGTGGAGACAAAGAGTATAAAAGAGGTAAGGGATGCACTTAAATGCGGTGCGGTGGATGTTATAATGCTCGATAATATGGATATACCGACAATAAACAGGGCAGTGAGGCTGATAAATAAAAGGGCATTAATCGAGGTGTCGGGCGGGGTTAATCTTCAGAATGTTGCCGGGATTGCCGCAATAGGAGTTGATTACATTTCAATAGGCGCTTTGACCCATTCTGCTAAGGCAGTGGATATAAGTATGGAGATAAAATAAAAAGGGTCATGGGTCAAGATAAAATAGAAAGTATAAAGATAAAAGAGCATCTGACAGCGAAATTCATAGGCTCGGAGATATATATTTTTGATACGGTAGAATCTACAAATGATACTGCAAAAGGGCTTGCAAATAAGGGATGTAAGGAGGGGACGGTTGTTATTGCGGATTTGCAGAGTAAAGGAAGGGGTAGATTGGGCAGGAGATGGGAGTCTCCGGCAGGTGTGGGTGTTTATCTCTCAATCATTTTAAGACCGTCGGATCCAACACCTCAATTGACCCTTCTTGCAGGTGTTGCAGCAGCAGAGGCGATAATTGAAAGTTCAAAGTTCAAAGTTCAAAGTTCAAAGTTAGAAAAGTCAAAAAATATGGAACCCAAGGTTTCACTGAAATGGCCAAATGATATTCTCATTAATGGAAAGAAGGCGGGCGGCATATTAACCGAAAGTATTGCAAACGGGAAGGCGGTTATTGTAGGTATGGGAATAAACGCAAATAACGAGCCGTCTTCGTTTACGGATGAGCTGAAGTCCAAAGCGACCTCGATAATGATAGAAACAGGAAGAAATGTGGATAGAAATTTGTTAATAGCGGAATTATTGAATGAATTTGAATACTGGTATGAAAAATTTGCAGGAGGGAATGAAACTATTATTACAGAGAGGTTTGGGGAGCTTTCAAAGGAGCCATCAGCTTTCAGCAATCAGCTATCTTAAGAAAGACTGCTGACGGCTATGTAGCGCGGGGGTTTATCCCCCGCAGCCGACCATAAAGGTCGGCGCTACGGATTAATTTGCTGATGCCCCTGAATGCTTCTATCAGGGGTAATTCAAGGTGTATATGCTATTGGCGATTGATATAGGCAATACAAATATTGTTCTTGGACTCTATCAGAGGAATAAGCTGATTGTCCACTGGAGGATAGAGACAGACAGGGAGAGGACAGAAGATGAGTATGCTGCATTAATGAGGGGGCTCTTTTCAATCAAGGATTTAAAATTTGATATTGTAAAGGATGTCGCAGTTTCCTGCGTTGTTCCCCCGATTCTTTCAATAATAGAAAACCTTTCAAAGAAATATTTTAATACCTCACCCCTTGTTGTTGGTCCTGGCATAAAGACAGGCATACCGATTTTATATGATAATCCAAAAGAGGTTGGAGCCGACAGGATAGTCAATGCTGTTGCAGGATATGAAAAATACGGCGGTCCCTTGATAATAGTGGATTTCGGGACAGCCACAACATTTGATGTGGTATCTCAAAAAGGGGAATATATGGGAGGTGTCATAGCGCCCGGGATTGGCATATCGATGGAGGCGTTATTTGAGAGGGCTGCAAAACTGCCGAAGGTTGAGTTAATTAAACCCGAAACAGTTATCGGGCGTAATACTATAAGCAGTATGCAGTCAGGGGCGATATATGGATATGCAGGTCTGGTTGACAGGATTGTAGAGGAGATTAAAAAGGAATTAGGGGAAAAGGCTTTCGTAGCTGCTACAGGAGGTCTTGCAGAGATGGTTGCCGCCGAATCTAAAACAATAAAAGAGGTAAATCCCTTTCTGACGCTTGAGGGGCTGAGGATTATATTCGAGAAGAATACAAGGAAATTATAAAATATATTTATTTAACGCAAAGTCGCAAAGAAAATCGCAAAGACGCAAAGGAAGAAAAAATAGAAAATAGAAGATAGAAGATAGAAAAGGATAAAGGATAAAAAATTCCATACTTTTTCCTTTTTCCTTTTTCAAACTTCTATTCTCTATCTTCTATCATCTATGTTCCTTTGCATCCTTTGTATCTTTATTTTAATCTTTGCAGCTTTGCGTTAAGTCAGATTTTTGTTTGTGGCTAAAAAAAACTTTTATGGTATTATTAATCCATGTATAATGAATACTGGGGATTGAGGGAGCTGCCCTTTGAAAATTTGCCCGACCCCCGCTTCATGTGTCACTTCTCCCAGCATGATGAAGCCCTTATGAGGATGCTGTATGCAGTAAAGGCAAGAAAAGGGGCTGCAATGCTTACAGGAGAGGTTGGATGCGGGAAGACCATGCTGAGTCGTGCCTTTATTCAGCAGCTTGCAGGCGGTCCTTACGAGATTGGAATAATAGCCAATCCCAGTTTTCCGCCTATAGATTTTTTAAAGGAGATTATATATCAGTTGGGAGTAAAGAAGACTGCAGAGCATAAGTCCGACCTCCTGAGAATACTTAATGATTCAATGATGGATAACATGAAGAAGAACAGGGATACGATAATCATCGTTGACGAGGCTCAGGTAATAAATAATGCCGATACTTACGAGGAGCTGAGACTAT
>JACQEW010000295.1 GCA_016200365.1 Nitrospinota bacterium | reverse complement strand
CTTTTTAATCCGATGGCTGCAAAGATATTACATATAGATAAGAATACATTAAATACAATTATCATTGACGGGTTATTCAGGCAGCGCGAAGACCTCGAGCCTGTATACGAGCTATTGAGCAGATTCGATATGTCCGATGCTCGTCTTATAGAGCAGGAGCTCAGTATAAATATACAGGGTGAGATTGTGTATCTCAAAATGACATGCATCAGGGTATACAGTCAGGACAATAAAGGAGATTGGATTACCATTCTCATACTCGAAGACCATACCCGCATGGTTCAAACACAGAAGATAGCAGTATGGCAGGGAATGGCAAGGCTCCTTGCCCATGAGATAAAAAATCCACTGACCCCTATTCTCTGGTCGGCAGAGTCTCTGCTTGACTCCGATGTAAGAAAATCTCCCGAATTTATAAAGATTGTCGAAGAAAACAGTAATTCCATAATAAAAGAGGTAAAGCGGCTACAGGAGCTTGTATCAAAGTTTTCTTCTTTTGCAAAGATGCCGGAGCCTGTTCTTAAGACTGACCGTATCGAAAGGGTTCTTGAAGAAACAACCGCCATGTACAGCAATATAAATGTCAGGATTAAAAAGATATTTCAGCCTGATGCCCCTATGGTCAGAATTGATGCCGGAATGATGAAGCAGGTCTTTATAAATTTAATAAAAAACTCGATAGAAGCGATGTCAGACGGAGGGGATTTGACTATCACAACAGTCTCCCTGGATGGGATTGTCTTAATAGAGTTTACCGATACAGGTGTCGGAATTCCACCTGACATACAGGATAAAATATTTGACCCCTATTTTACGACGAAGGAATCGGGAAGCGGACTTGGATTGACGTTATGCTCAAAGGTAATTTCGGACCACGGAGGACAGATGAAGGTAATAAGCAGGGAAAATGAAGGGACGACAATAATGATAACCCTCCCGGCCGATAAGGGTGAAGATAATAGAACAAAGACTTGATTTAACCACGAAATACACGAAATACACGAAAAAATTATAAAATGATTCTTTCTGCCCGATTCTTAAATAAAATCCTTTCGTGTGTTTCGTGTGTTTCGTGGTTAAAGTTTTATAATTTATATGAAAAAGATACTGGTTATTGATGATGAAGTGAAAATTGCAGAGGGGCTGGCGAAGATGCTCTCTTCATGGGGATATGATGCAAAATCCGTAACGAGCGGTTTGAAAGGTATAGATTGCCTCCGGTCGGGGCAGTTTAATCTTGTCATTACTGATTTAAGAATGCCCGATATCGGCGGAATAGAATTGCTGAAAAGAATAAAGGCATCGGCTCCAGAGATTAAAATTATTGTCCTTTCAGGCTCCTTAGGAGAAATAAATATTCCCGAGCTCAGTCAGCTCGATATATTCAGATTATTGGAAAAGCCTGTTTCCAAGAAGGATATACGGACTGCTGTTGAGGAGGCATTAGGCATGCCTCAAGCCAAGACGGAAATCAAGACAGACTTAAAAACTACCGAGATTGGGAGGGAAGCGATAGTCAGGGATAAACACAAGAGCAGTTTTTCCAAAGGGAATGTCCTTGTTGTAGACGATGAAGAAGAATTGGCAAAGATGATTAAAAATGTCCTTACATTAAAAAATTATAATGTAACTACCGCATCTGACGGCATGATGGCAGTAGAGAAGATACAATCTCAAAGATTTGACCTTATTTTGATGGATATACGAATGCCCAATATGGACGGGATAGAGGCAGTTAAAAAAATCAAGGAAATAAACCCCGATTCATTTATCGTAATGATGACAGGAATGGCAGATGATGAGGAGATTGAAAAGGCAATCGAGGAGGGAGGATATGCTGTTCTCAGAAAGCCGTTCTCTCCTGACGGTCTTTTAAAGAGCATAAGCTGGTTTAGAAATGCCGAAGAGAATATCAAATTTAAAAAAGAGCAGCGTGAGGCAATGAAAAATATCGGTGCATGGGATAAATTTAAGCTCCGTGCCGGAAAAAAAATGGAAAACTACAGGATGAATATTCTGACAGTCTCCCTGATTACCATTTCAATCGTAATAGGCATCTCACTTGTCTTCTTCATGGAAAATCTCAGGGTCAGTCTGACCCGATATTATTCAAAGGTTTCATCGAGCTATACGGATTATATGGATAAGGTTATCGGCTATCTGGACAGGGATGAGCAGCGGGAGTTGAAAGGGAAATAATTGCGTAATCTGCGGTTAAATCAGATTTTTGTTCATGTAATAATTTTGGTAACTACTCACCACGGAGACACAGAGAACACGGAGTTTCACGGAGATTAACCTTTGCTTCAATAGGACAACCAATTATCTTGTATGAAATTTCATTATCTCTCTGTGTTCTCTGTGATCTCCGTGTCTCTGTGGTGAGTAGTAAGGAGAATATCCATGAATATTTATGAAAAAAGAAACAGTATTCTGGGGATGGAATTTGACCGATACATGAGAGAGCATCCGGACTTTAGCGAAAGGATTCACCATAATGCCCATATAGTATTACTTTTAGAAGGGGATAGAGAATTCAATGAGTGGAGTATTAATCTTGCAAATAAGCAGGCAGAAAACGATCAGCCGATAATTTATATTACCATAAAAAAATTAGCTCCTGCACATTCACGAATAGAAGAAATGGAGCTGGCAAATAGCTAACCTTGTTTATAGAGATTTTTTCTTTACTTTCTTATCCAATTATGGTATGAAGTTAAATTATTAACCGAATAGGAGAAAGGCAATGCTAAATATAGAAAATCTAAATGGGGACGATTATCGTTTTTTCATTTCGG
>JACQEW010000008.1 GCA_016200365.1 Nitrospinota bacterium | reverse complement strand
GGTATGCAAGAAAAAAGGGCTTGCAGATAGAATTATCGGCTTTGGCAGGGATGAGGGAAATTTAAAGAGGGGAGTAGAGCTTAATGTCATAGATTCATACTGTTTGAATCTCAAAGATGCTGTCAGCGAATCAGATTTTGTCCTACTCGCAGTGCCGGTATTAGACATCATGAAAATTGCAAAGGAGATGATGCCCTATCTTAAAAAGGGAGCTATTATTACTGATGCAGGCAGCGTAAAAGGAGAGATTGTCCGTGAGATAGATAAGATACTACCAGAAGGTATATTTTTTGTCGGCGCCCATCCGATTGCAGGAACAGAAAAATCAGGTGTTGAAGCCTCATTTATAGAGCTTTTTGAAGGTTCAAGGTGTGTTATAACTCCGACTTCAAAGACTGACCCTGCTGCTTTGGAGAAGGTTAAGGAGATATGGAAGGAAACGGGATCAGAGGTGATATTGATGGATGCAGATAAACATGATAAATACCTTGCTGCTGTAAGTCATCTCCCCCATGTTGTCACTTATGCACTGGTAAATAGTGTTGGAGGACTTGATGAAAAGGAGAAGGGAGTTTTATCCTTCTCCGGCGGTGGGTTCAGGGATTTTACGAGGATAGCTGCAAGTTCTTCTGTTATGTGGAGAGATATATGCCTGATGAACAGAGAGCAGGTAATAGACATGATAAGCCTTTTTCAGTCCGCATTGGAAGATATTAAGAAGGCGATAATTGATAATAACGGTAAAAAACTGGAAAGGGAGTTTGCAAGGGCAAGGGAGATAAAGCTCAAAGCTCAAAGCTCAAAGCTCAAAGCTCAAAATTTAATTATTGCTATTGATGGTCCTGCCGGGTCCGGTAAAAGCACCGCCGCAAAGATACTGTCGAAAAGGTTTAATTATAAATATATAGATACCGGGGCAATGTATAGGGCGGTTGCATTAAAGGCAATTGAAAGCAATATACCCCTTTCTGACGAAAGAAGGGTATCTGAAATAGCAGCGGATATTAAAATAGAGTTTGCACCCCCCCTTTCTTCCCCCCCTTCTGAAGGGGGGGAAGGTGGGGGGGTGAATCAAAAGATATTCGCCAATGGAAAGGATATTACTTTAAAGATACGGGATGAAGATATTGGAAAGGGGGCATCTGTTGTTTCTGCATACTCAGGCGTGAGAAAGGTGTTGCTGATAAAACAGAGGGAGATGGGAAAATCAGGCGGGGTAGTAATGGAGGGGAGGGATATAGGGACAGTGATCTTTCCCGATGCCCATATAAAATTTTTTCTCGATGCCTCTGTAGAGGAAAGGGGAAAGAGGAGATACCGTGAATTGAAAGAAAAGGGGGAGGATGTTCGGCTCGATAGGATAATCGAGGGAATAAAGGACAGGGATAATAATGATGTATCCCGGAATCTGGCGCCGTTGAAGAAGTCTCCCGATTCGATAGTAATTGATACTACAGGAATTTCTATTGACGAGGTTATTGAAAATATGTTACAAAGAATAGATAAGTTAATGGGTTAGTGAGATGGTGAGTTGACTCAAACTCATCGACTCATAAACTCATAAACTCATAAACTAAAAAAGAGGAGGTTTTTAATAAAGATGGAAAAGGAGATTTTCAAAGGAAATAGGGGATCGGCAGGATTAGACACCATGATGAAAAATGCGGGTTCAATTAATCTTGAGCTGGATTCAGATGAGGATAATGATACTAAAGATGTATCGGAGGTTGAGTATGACGACGAGATAAAGCAGTTGTATGAAAGCAGCATGAGAGGATTCAAAGAGGGCGAGATCATAAAAGGTCGGGTTCTGAAGATTGACCACGATTCCGTTATGGTTGATATAGGATTTAAATCCGAAGGGGTAATTTCGAGAAATGAATTCCCCCATCGCGGTAAAAATTTAAAAGTCGGCGAAGAGATAACCGTACTGCTGGATAGGGTAGAGGATAAAAACGGACAGGTGGTTCTTTCAAAGGAGAAGGCGGACAAAACAAATGTATGGGATGAAATAACCAGGGCGTATGCCAATAATCAGCCTGTTGAGGGGACTGTGACTTCCAAGATAAAGGGCGGTATGACAGTTGATATCGGTCTGAATGCGTTCCTCCCGGGATCGCAGATTGATACTAAGCCGGTTAGAAATCTCGATAAACTTATAGGGCAGAAATTCCGGATGAAGATTATAAAGATGAATAAAAGGAAGGGGAATATTGTCCTGTCACGCCGCATTATTTTGGAGGAGGAGAGGAAGACGGCAAGGGATGCCATACTTTCAACCATTGAAGTGGGGAAGGTAATCGAAGGGATGGTAAAAAATATTACCGAATACGGCGCATTTGTAGACCTTGGAGGGATAGATGGATTGCTTCATATAACCGATATGTCGTGGAAGAGAGTCAGCCATCCTTCGGAGATTTTTGCGGTCGGGGATAAGATTAAGGTGGTGGTATTAAAATATGATAGGGAGAATCAAAAGGTGTCCCTCGGTCATAAGCAGATTACTCCTGACCCGTGGGCAAGTACAGAAGAAAAATATCCTGTAGGGATGAAGGTCAGGGGCAAGGTGGTAAGTGTTACGGACTACGGCGCCTTTGTCGAGCTGGAAGAGGGAATAGAGGGGCTTATCCATGTGTCGGAGATGTCATGGAGCAAATATGTAAAACATCCTTCAAAGGTTGTTGCAATAGGCGATACGGTTGAAGCAACAGTTTTGGGAATTGACAGGGATAAAAAGAAAATTTCGCTGAGCATAAAGCAGATCGAGCCGAATCCATGGCAGGATGTGGAGGAGAAATATAAGGTAGGGGATGTTGTGGAAGGGAGAGTCAGAAATCTCACGGATTTCGGCGCCTTTGTCGAGCTTGAAGAGGGGATTGACGGGCTGATCCATATATCGGATATGTCGTGGATACAGAAGATGAAGCACCCTTCGGAAATTCTTAAGAAGAAAGATAAGATTAAAGCTGTGGTGTTGAGCGTGGATAAAGATAATGAGAGGCTTACACTGGGTATTAAGCAGTTTACGCCGGACCCCTGGATAGATGCAGCGGGAAAATATAAAGTGGGAATGGATGTAAAGGGGAAGATAGTGAAGATTACAAACTTCGGCGCCTTTGCAGAATTGGAAGACGGCATAGAAGGGCTTATTCATGTATCGCAGCTTAATTCAAAAAAGGTAAATGATCCGAAAGAAGTGGTCTCTGTAGGCGATGAGATAAATGCAAAGGTGATAAAGATAGATATTCCCAATAGAAGGATAGGGTTGAGCATTAAGGCTTATAAGGAAGGCATTGATAATTTCGAAGGTATGGATATACCCGAAGCTGAAGGGATTGAAGATAGTCAATAGTTGGTTCACACTGAAAAATGACCTTTTTTCACTTCCGTTATTTTTTCTTTTGCTCTATTTTATTAAAATTATTACATTACGGAACAAAAGAAAAAATAAAAAGTCGTTCAAAAAAGTCATTTTTCAGTATCAATTAGTTAATCTAAAATGGATGTCTGGAGGAATCGTCCTTTTTTGAAAAATCTCACTGCCATCGGTTTTGTAACCGTCTTTTTATTTGCTGCGGTATGGTGGATAAGCTCCATTGTTGTAAATGACGGCGGCGGGGACTTTACCCAGAGAAATAAATTGGCGATTATAAGAGTCGAGGGGGTTATAGCCGAATCCGAAGATATTATACGGCAGATAAAGAAATATCGTGAAGAGCCTGCCGTTAAAGGAATTATCCTTCGTATTGATAGCCCCGGCGGAGGCGTAGGCCCGTCTCAGGAAATATATGGAGAAGTTTTAAAGACAACCAGTGAGAAAAAGGTGGTTGTGTCAATGGGCGGGCTGGCAGCCTCAGGCGGATATTACATAGCCTGTGCAGCACATAGAATATTTGCCAACCCCGGAACCATAACAGGCAGTATAGGCGTGATAATGGCGTTTTCCAACTTTGAAGAGCTAATGAAGAAGCTCGGCTTAAAGACTACGGTAATTAAAAGCGGCAGGCATAAAGATATAGGCTCTCCTGTGAGGGAGCTGACAGAAGAGGAAAAAAAGATACTTCAGGATGTATCTGACGATATACATGGACAGTTTATCGAGGCGGTTGCAAAGGGAAGAAATCTTAAAATAGAGGCGGTTAAGGATTTGTCGGATGGGAGGATATTTTCAGGAAGGCAGGCGAAGGAATCGGGACTTGTTGATGAGCTGGGAACGTTGGAGGATGCCGTCTCTTATGCTGCGAAATTGGCAGGCATAAAGGGTAAGCCTAAAATTATCCAGGAGAGAAAGGAAAAAAACCTCTTACTGAGACTTTTTAAGGAAAACCTTTCCTCTTTCATTCCTTCTCCTTTAGATACAAAATTTTTAGGGGCACAGTATCTATGGCAGTATTAAGAGAGCAATGAGTAACGAGCAATGAGCAACGAGTAAAAAACTCATTGCTTTGCACTCATTGCTCATTGCTTATTTGGGAGGTTTGTTATGACAAAGGCAGAATTGGCAGAGCAGGTTTCGGAAAAAATAAGTCTTACAAAAAAAGAAACTGAACAGATAGTGAGTATAATATTTGGAAGTATAACTAACGCATTAAACAGAGGCGATAAGGTAGAGTTGAGAGGATTCGGCAGCTTTCGGATAAGGCATAGGGGGTCGAGGGAGGGAAGGAATCCTAAGACAGGGATGAAGGTTAAAGTGCCTCCTAAAAAAGTGCCATTTTTCAGGGCAGGGAAAGAATTGAAGGAGATGATAAATAATAAAAAGGGCAGTCAGGAGTCGTGAGCCGGGAGTCATAAACTCCCTAATGTTCGACCGGTTTTCTAAAGCAGGGATTTTCCCTGCTTTTTTTGTTTGTGAACAAAAACCTAATTATACCGCAAAGGCGCAAAGGAAAAAACAAAGATAAAATCACACAAAGACACGAAGCCTCAAAGGAAAAAAAGATTAAAAGATTAGAAGATTTCTGTAATTCTTTTCTTTGTGCCCTTTGTGACTTTGTGTGAGAAAACAAGAAAAATCATTTTTCTTTGCGTCTTTGCGGTTTATAATTTCTAATATGAACATTATCATCATCGGTTTCAAGGGCTGCGGCAAGACGCTTATAGGTAAAATACTTGCCGGCAGGCTGGAAAAGAAGTTTCATGATATTGATTCTATCATTGAATCAATTTATACTGAGGAAACCAAAGGGCATCTCTCGTTTAGAGAGATATATAAAAAGCACGGCAGCGAATATTTCAGAGGGCTGGAAAAAAAGACGTTAGAGAAGGTGCAAAAAATCAAAAACTGTATTATCTCTCTTGGCGGCGGGACGCTTTTTGCCGAAGATGATGTATACAAGAGATTGGTAGATAACATTGTAATATATCTGCATGTGGAATCCGATATATTGTATGAGAGAATAATGAAAAATGGCATTCCGGCATTTTTCGACAGTGCAGACCCTCGAAAATCCTTCGATAAACTTTATGCCGAAAGGCTTCCAACCTATAGAAGGCTGGCGGATATTATTGTGGACAACTCGAAAGGTGCAGAAAACACAGTCAATATTATATTAGAAGAGTTGAGCAAATTAAAAAAATTTTAGGTTAACGAATTACGATTTTAAAGCATAAATCATAAATTTCTATGTCAGGCAATAGTTTTGGAAGATTATTCAGAATAACGACATGGGGGGAATCTCACGGTCCCGCACTTGGTGTTGTCATAGACGGCTGTCCTGCCATGCTCGATTTAAGAGAAGAAGATATTCAGGTTGAGTTGGACAGGAGAATGCCGGGTAACAGCGAGGCTTCCTCTCCCCGAAAAGAGGCGGATAGGGTGGAGATTCTGTCCGGTGTGTTTGAAGGTAAAACCACAGGCGCCCCTATTTCGCTGTTGATAAGGAACATGGATGCAGATTCAAGTAAATATGAAAAAATTAAAGATGTCTTCAGACCCGGTCATGCAGATTATACATACCTTGCCAAATACGGGATAAGAGATTACCGTGGGGGGGGGAGGTCCAGCGGCAGAGAGACTGCAGGAAGGGTTGCTGCCGGTGCAGTAGCAAAGAAAATCCTCAGAATAAAGGGGATAAAGATTACAGGCTATACAAAGCAGATAGGCGATATTTTAGCGGTGGATATGGATTTTGAGGAGATTGAGAAAAACGATGTAAGGTGTCCTGATAAAAATGCAGCTCAAAGGATGCTCGATAAAATACGGGAGGTAAAAAAATCAGGGGATTCAGTTGGCGGCGTTGTAGAGATTATGGCATCAGGCGTCCCTGCGGGACTTGGCGAGCCTGTCTTTGATAAGCTCGATGCGGATATTGCAAAAGCATTGATGAGCATAGGGGCTGTAAAGGGAGTGGAGATTGGAGCCGGCTTTGAATCCGCTTCTCTTTTAGGCTCTCAGAATAATGACGAAATTTATATTAAAAACGGAAAAGCTGTATTCAGGACAAATAACGCAGGGGGTATATTAGGCGGTATTTCAAACGGCGATGATATTGTAGCGAGGATTGCCGTTAAGCCTACCGCATCCATAGCTAAGATGCAAAGGTCAGTGGATATTCATGGAAAGGAAACCGATATAAAAGTGGAGGGTCGTCACGACCCATGTATCTGTCCACGCATTGTTCCTGTGGCAGAGGCAATGATGGCAATTACTATAGCGGATCATTTACTCCGTAGTATAAGTATTAGCTTTTTCACCCCCAGTAGATTAATGGATCTCTCCGGTAAGGTATAAACTAACCACACCGATTATAATGAGTCCAATGGAAATTATCCTGATTGCTGTAACTGGCTCATTAAACCATAGAACACCCACAGCAGCAATAAGTGTTGTCCCAATGCCAGACCACACTGCATAGGCAATACCCACATCAATCTTTTTAAGGGCAAGGGTTAATGCACCAAGGCTGAACCCATAGAAGATAAACATTAATAAGGAAGCTCCTATTTTAGTGAAGCCTTGAGAGAGCTTCATGCAGGTTGTGCCAGATACTTCGAGAATAATGGCTAATATTAAATAAAGCATGCTCATTTCACACCTCCTGTAAGATTAAGGATAAAAAGTAAGTAATAGACGCACTTCCGTGTTATCTCTAAAATTTGATAGATAGCCCTTCTCTCCATAGCCGGGAAATGCTATCAGAGATGCTGTAATGGATAGATTTTTCACCGGGTTGCTTTCAAAGGAGAGCCTCAGCATACCATCCCCTTTTTCTGCATCCCAGAAAAGTGTGCTGTCGAGATCGAAAATGCCAATGGTTGTCCTGATGGGGCGACCTACTGAAAGGAGACACCAGACCGATCGGGTTCCCCTGTAAGGTGCGTTGTCTGGTTCTATAACCCAGGCAACTCCACTCTGTAAAGAAAAGGTATATTCCTCCCACGAATAATTGACACCAATGGCATTTTCCCATTCATTCCCCATGGCTGCAGCAGTTTTATAAAGAACAGGCAAGGACCCGATACCAGGCAGCAGAACATCGTTGAGTCTGGCACTTGTAAATCGCCTGTTTAAAGCTATAGCGGTCTCGCCATAAACCACTGCATCTTTAACCACACCGGAAAAGGAGATGCCCCATACTGTCTCCTTTTCTATAACAGGCATGTAAGTCTTTGCGATGCGTATATCCCCATCCTTCTGCTCGATTTGTGTTTTGCTCTCGATGGTGACACCGGGAGTATATCCGTGATAGGCAATCAGAGAGATATCGAAGGAGTCCAGAAAAAAGCGTCCACGCATACCTACTGATGCCTGTTGCGACCAGTGATTCAATAAGGGATTTGTGTGATTTGCATCAATGTAAATCGGTCCATAATCTGTCAGGATAGTGCGGGGTGGTTCCATGTCCCGCGAAAACCACCTCTCACCCTGCATTGGCAGCCGTGCTGCAACTGCCAGAGGGACAATAACCGCTTCGACATTCCACCATCTATTCGGTGTGATCTCCAGTCGGGCGGTAATGGAGCTGATCTTTCGCCTGCTTTTCTCAATGGTCCATGAGTATCGCAGATCCTCAGCATTAAAAAGGTCAATAGGTCCCTTCTCCACAAATCTGCTCCATTGAACCCTTTGATAACCAGCAGAGGTATAAACTTTCTCTGATCTGTAAGAGATGAAGGTGTCGTGAAAATCCAGCTCAAATCTGCGATTTGAAAAGCTTTCGTCTCTGGGGACAAACCCACCGGCATCGTATCCACCCCGTTCCGGGCGTCCACTAATAGATAACAACCCACCCAGCGACACAGAAAAGTCCCCCTTTTCAAAGGATCTCTTCCCAATGACCCTAACACTTGCCCCTTCCTGAACAGAGGGACGCAGAGGAATTGGCTCGGTAACGTTGATTTCCAATGAATCAGAGGATAAAGCTCCTGCTTTTCCCTCCGTTAATAAAAGGACCACTGCTATCACCAAAGCTATCCTCAGGGAAAGACTTAAGGTTATCGCTATCTTCATATCAAATAGTAATAGTTCACCACGGAAGGGCACGGAAAATCACGGAATAGAAAGAAAAAAAAGTTCCGTGTTTTTCCATGAATATCTGTGGTGAACAATTATATCAAATCGTAGAATCGCGTAATGCACCATCCTCAAGATAGATAACCCGTTCTGCCTTTGATATAACTCTTGGGTCATGGGAGGAGATGATAAAGGTAACCTTCCGCTCGATGTTGAGCTGCCTCATTATCTCCATGAGCCCCATAGCATTTTTCGCATCGAGGTTTGCCGTAGGCTCATCGGCCAGGATATAGGTGCATTGACCTGCAATGGCGCGGCAGACAGCCACCCGCTGCTGTTGCCCTCCGCTTAACTGTCGCGGATAACGAGTGGCGTATCTTTCAAGTCCGACCGTTGTCAGAGTCTCCATTACCATCCTTTTGCGTTGTCCCTTCGGCACCCCTTTAAGCAGAAGGGCGTACTCTACATTCTCATATACAGTCAACACAGGAATAAGACTGAAGGTCTGAAAGACAAAACCGATCTCATATCTCCTGAAGTTTGCCCGCAAAGACTCACTCATAACAGCTATGTCTCGTCCGTTGACCATGATTTTCCCTTTATCTGGAACATCAAGTGCACCTAAGAGATGGAGCAGGGTTGACTTGCCTGATCCCGATGGACCAGCCGCAACGATAAACTCTCCTGCACAGATTGCAAATGAGATGTCTTTGAGGGCGGTAATCGTCTCTCCAGTGAGGTGGAATGTCTTTGTAACATTTTCTACTTTGATGGTAGGTATCTCAGACATACCTCAATGCCTCCAGGGGCTGTATCCTTATCGCATGAATCGCTGGATAGATTGATGAAACCAGACCAGCCGCCAGTGTAATGGCGGCAGACTGGACCACATGCCACCATGTAACATGGTTATAAATTACAGTCCCTGAATAGAAGGGGGCAAAGGCAGTAGAATATTTCGCCAGGTCAATCCCCTTCCAGCCATAAAATCCGTCTAAACCCAAGCCTAACAGAACACCAGCAATCACCCCCACAATGCTTAAGAGGAGTGCCTCCAACAACACCATCTGGAGTATCTCCATGCGCCTTGCACCCATAGCACGGATCACACCAAACTCCTCGAATCGCTCATACACTGTCATAAGGATAGAATTAGTAATACCTATGGTAACGATGATAGTTACCACAAACATAATGATGTAAAGGACAATGTTGTCAAGCTCAATCCACTGCACAACAAGAGGGGCAAGATTCTGCCATGTATTAATCTCTAAATTATTTCCTCCCACCTCATCAGCGATAACTCCCTGAAGATCGGCAGAGCTGCGGAGCCTCACAGCGATTTCATGAACCTCATCAGGCATCTGCAGGAGGTCAGAGAGGGTATGAAGATTCATAAATATAAGCCCCCGGTCTATGTCAGGGGCGCCACTTCGGAATATACCCCTGATCCGATATGAGCCTGATTCAAGAGAACTGTAAAATCCCTGCGACAATATAACCACCTTATCTCCGCTCTCCACCTTCAGATACCTGGCTAAATCCTCACCAATAAGTATCTCCCGGACTTTCTCATTGGGGGCGAACTGTCCGCGGGTGACAAAGGTGGATAAGTTTGTTACCTTTTTCTCCATCTCTGGCAGTATCCCTGAAAGGATTACACCTGAGGACTGCCTGGGTCCGATGATTAATCCCTGCCCTAATATCCGAGGCGTAACCCCCTCAACCAGAGGGTGACGACTGAGTTTATCCACCAATTCTTGCCATTTAGGAATCCCCAGAGTGATATCTTCCTCCTTCAGATAACCATGTGCGTGCAACTGGAAGTGTCCTATCCTGAGGCGGATAAAATTCTCTACCATCTGCTCATGGGCGCCATCTCCAAACCCCCATAAAAAAATAAGGAAGGTCAATCCAAAGGCTATGGCTGAAATGGTGATAAGGGATCGCCTTGTGTTACGCCACACATTCCTCCATGCAAGACGCAAAATTAATCGCCTCGTGTTACGCCACACATTCCTCCATGCAAGACGCAAAATTAACATCTATCGCTCAACCTCCTTTATAGAGAACAGACGGTCTGGAATATCAACATTGAAGCTGACCCCTTCGATAACAATAGTAGTTCGCCCCTCATGACCGCTCCTTTTCATTATCCATACTGTAGGTATCAGTCTTCCATCCATGACCTTAAAGTCTGAAAAGGTGAGAACCCTTATCAATGCACCATGCTCATCATAAAACTCCTGTCTTATCGGCAGGTTCTCTTTAACCGTGATCAGGTATATCACCTTCCCCCAGACAATGCTCGCATCAGAATGGGGTATTAAAACTAAACGATAAACCTTACCAGACGCTGTATCTTCTATACCTTCGGAGGTCTGGGAATAATCATCCACAAAACTGGTCTCACGAATCAAGTCGTCGTTGCTGAAATCGCTTCCCATCCACGACTGGGACATCGCTGAAGGGTGTACCCGAATTGCCTGCCCAATGTTCGGAAGGTAATTCCACATCGCACCATCAATCTTCAGCGATACCTTGCCTGCCTCTTTAGGAGGGGCGAGTATCGTAACCAGCGCTCTTGTTCCATCCTTGTACCAGCCCTCAAGATTTAATTTCCTGCTCCACCGCCTCGTTTCAATAATCATTGAAAGAAGGGTGTGACCCGTCATGAATCGGACCTTCTCCTCTGCCTTCATGACTACCTCTTTTGCATTGACCTCGCTCTGCAACTCAGCAAAGACATCCGCATAGGTCATAAACAGGATACTGATAGTCCACACTATGACGTTTTTCCTCATTTTACAATCTCAATCAAATACATCGCCCCACCGAGAAAGGAGTAGACCAGCTTTGCTAAAGACATTTTGATTATATCATAAATATCAGTATAGTCAGGGATTGCATGGTGACATAGACAACCAACCAATCTCGATGCAGGGCTGCTGCGAGTGGCTGGGAATAGTCCTTTCGTAAGTAACGACACATCATTGAAAGACGTGCCTGCCACAGACTTCCCATCACAATCACCGCTAATGCAGGGATGATAAATAGGACATTAACGCTATAATATGCCATACCCCACAGAAACAAACCTCCCAGTGCAAACCATGGAATAAGGACAGCACTTTTCTCAACACCAGTTCTGACTACCCATGTTGTTTTACCCGATTGTCTATCGTTTTCTATATCACGCATGTCCTTAGCCATAATCTCCACCACCCCCATAAATAATACGATGCCTATGATATATAACCACTAAAGAAGCCCCACGAACTATGCCTCTCTCATTGCACCTCAAAATAACCTCAGGGGCAGAGAAGATTTCTATTATCCTTGCATTAAAGTCTGTCAGGATAAATATACACGACTTATCTGGTAGGGTTCGGTGAATATCCTCAAAATTCTCACGGGCAATGGATATTAAGTCTGTATAGGGGAGGGTAATATTTGATAAT
>JACQEW010000298.1 GCA_016200365.1 Nitrospinota bacterium | reverse complement strand
ATCTCATCGGAGCTTTTTCCCAGCTCGCCTATTGCCTTTACCGACTCCTCCACAGATTTAGAGATTTGGGTCATCCCCTGAACTGTAGCCTCGACTTTTTTACCGCCGTTGGCAGCGGCTTCCATTGCCTCCTTTGCAGATTTGGCTGCATCGGAAGACGAGATGGGAATGCTCGGCAGCGCCCTTAATAAAATGAAGAATCATCTGAGGGATATGGTAATCGGGGTAAGAAGGGATACGGAAAAGGTCGCATCCGGCGTAGATGAGATGTTAAAGATTGTATCTGCGACGGCAGGCGGCGCAGAAAAACAGAACCAGCAGGTTACTCAGATAGTAATCTCTATGGGCGAGATGTCCTCTACAGTGGTGGAGGTGGCGAAAAATTCATCCGAGGCAGCTAAATCTGCAAAGGAGGCAATGGAAGCCGCTGCCGACGGCGGTAAGAAAGTTGAAGCTACTGTTAAGGGGATGACCCAAATCTCTAAATCTGTGGAGGAGTCGGTAAAGGCAATAGGCGAGCTGGGAAAAAGCTCCGATGAGATAGGCAAGATAATAGCTGTTATTGACGATATAGCAGACCAGACCAATTTACTTGCCCTTAATGCCGCTATAGAGGCAGCCCGTGCAGGAGAGCAGGGCAGAGGATTTGCAGTAGTAGCGGATGAGGTGAGAAAGCTGGCAGAGAGAACCACTAAGGCAACAAAGGAGATTGCAGGCATGATAAAGAGGATACAGGGAGGGACTGTAGAGGTTGTAAGGTCAATGGAAGATGGGACAAGGGAGGTAAAAAAGGGAGTGGAGCTTTCAAACAGCGCAGGAGAATCAATTAATAGGATAGTAAGATTAGTCGAGAATGTAACCGAGATGATTAACCAGATAGCAACAGCCACAGAGGAGCAATCCGCTGCAACAGAGGAGATTACATCGAATATAGAGGATATTTCCACTGTCTGTAAAGAGACTACGGCAGGAACAGGCAAATCGTCAGAGGCTGTAAATCGCCTAAAGGGTCTTGCAAAGAATCTGCAGGAATTGGTGGAGAGATTTAAGGTGTAACACCGTTAAAAGGAGGAACAAAAATCTGATATATCCACAGATTGCACAGATTTTTATGTCATTCCGAACGAAGTGAGGAATCTCAGTTTTGAGATTCTTCGGGCTTCGCCCTCAGAATGACAGCGGTGCTGTCATCTGTGAAAATCTGTGAAATCTGTGGATAAAGATTTTATAAAATAAAATCATGACCAGGGAAGAGGCAGCCAAGATATATCTCGATGGCTTAATGAATACGGATGTAAAGATAGATAAGTTTTTTGAAGCTGCAAGAACTTTATCTAATGATGACAAAACAAAGATACAAGTGGCAGTCGAAAGATACAAGATAAACTGGGAGAATCTGGTGGATTTTAAAAGCTGGAATGGTAAAGAGAGGTATTAAAATATTTCTTGCAAAAATTATATAAGTGGTATACTAATGCCGTTACAACTTGATATGGACAACATAAGGCGTCTGTATACTGCTATCCGTCTCCAAAAGTAAAATTCATCTTTACCCCGTTAGAAATATTACGGATAGATAGGACATTTCTAACGGGGTTTAGGCGGAATTAGTTGTAACGGCACTAAGGCAAAATATAACGACAAAAGGGGGAATGAAAATATGAGGAGAAATATATTTTATATTGCAGTGATTTTTATGTTCTCGGCTCAAGTTTTTGCAGCACCGGAGGATAAGGGGTTTGAGACGACTACAAAGGAGTTGGCGAAATCAAAGGGGTGTTTGTCCTGCCATGAAGGTATAGAGGAATTTCCATCATGGCATATACTGCCAGAGTTAAAGGGCAAGAGAGGGAAGGACTGCACAGGGTGTCATCTGGGTAATCCGGAGGCTACAGCCAAATCAGAGGCTCATAAGGGGATGTATGCAAACCCCTCTGATTTAAGGGTTATTGATAAGACCTGCGGTCAGTGCCATTCTGGAAAGGACAGTGTAAAGGTAAGGGGTGAGACGCATCATGTTGACAGGGTTCTTATCTCCCCAATGGCAAATAATCCAGGAGGGATTGCAGGCGCTCTTTTTTCCAATGATTTTACAGACGACAGGCTCATAAACTATACCCTATCACTTAAAGGGGTAAAGGATGAAAAGGGGAATGAATTAAAGCCATTGCCCCCTTCGGATACACACCTTTCAATAGAGATGGAGAGAAAGTCCTGTCTGAAATGTCATCTATGGGCAGCAGGGGATAAGAAGCCTCTGTTTTACCGCTCAAGCGGATGCGCTGCATGCCACATGCCTACTGCCGATGACGCCACCTATCAGGGAGGAGACCCGACAGTAAAAGGCAAGCTCGGGTATTCAAAGGTTCATGCAATTACAACAAAGATTCCGTCATCTCAGTGTGTCAGGTGTCATAAGGGAGGGAACAGGATTGGTGTAAGCTATACAGGGGAGCTTAAAGGTCATATCCCCGATGTTCACTATGAAAAGGGGATGCACTGCATTGACTGTCATCTGTCAAAAGAGATTATGGGTGACGGGAATATACATATTAAAAAATGGCAGGCTGTGGAGATAAGATGCGAGAGCTGTCACGGGACGCCGGATTCGCCTCCGACAATAAAGGGGATCAGAGGGACACCGATACCAAACATCGAGAAAGAAGGGGATAAATATATACTCACATCAAAATATGACGGACTAAAACATATTATCCCGACATTGAATTTCCTCAAAGAAAAGAATCTGATGCCTGTCCAGATGGCAATACCCGAGCATATAAAGAAGCTCGAATGTTATGCCTGCCATGCAGTAAAACAGGTGAACTGCTACGGATGCCATTTCGAGGTTGACAGGACAAAGATGGGGAAAGACCTTCTCACAGGCGAGGAGAGTCCGGGTGCATGGAAAATGGCGGAGAATTTCGCCACAAAATGGAAGGACACTGTATTGGGTATAAACCACAGGGGGAAAGTTGCCCCATTTCAACTCGGATGTGCAGTCAATTTTACAGAAATTGATAAGGATGGAAAAAAGATAAAGGATTTCTTTGCCTTCAATAAAAAGGGGATTCCTTCTTATGTCCGCGCATCGGCACAGCCTCACACTATACAAAGAAGGGGGATGAGGGGGTGCAGTGACTGTCATAACAGCAATTATGTAATGGGACTCGGCGGCAGTGAAACAGAGAAGTATCCCTCCGGCAGGCAATTTATCATAGACCCCGACAGGATGGCGGATGAAAAGGGAAACCCTCAGCTTATCTTTTCCCAGCCGAATCAGGGGGCTTTAACAGGAGAGGTCATTGAAGATATGAGGAAAGTGGGTAAGTGTGTCCGCTGCCATGAGAAGGAAAAGGCGGAGTTCTGGATAAAATTTGATGAGCATTATGAATGGGCGGAGAAAAATAAGGACGCCCATAAAGCAAAATGGTAGTTGATAACTCTTGTTAATCCCAAAAAATGCGTGAAAGACCTTATGTCCCTTCCGCTTGCCGTTCAGACAGGTAGGAGCAAACTCCTGTTTGCGATTTATTGTCGCCGTCAGGAGACGGCTCCTACCGATGGAAATTTTCACCCCTGAAGAATCAATCAGGGGTGAAAATTTGACAGTCGCTACAGGGACATAAGGTCTTATATAAATCGTTCGTGCATAATCTGGGTTAATAAAGGAGGTGATGATATGTCACTTATGTGTTCATTAGAAGGTTGTAAGGGAAAGGAGGGGATGTGCATCCATGAAAAACTCATGGCTGGTTTATTGGGTATTGTGATTTTAGTAATTGTGTGGGTAAAAATCTTTTAGTATAAATGTAGTGCGAAGCTTTAGCTTCGCTTAATAAAAAAAGGAGGAAAAATTTATGTGGAAAAAGGTAATTTTTACGGCTTTATTGGTATTGCCCTTAATTATGTTAGGGGGTTTTAATGATGCTCAGGCAAAAGATAAGAATCCATGTGCAAAAAATCCGTGTGCAGCAAAGAACCCCTGTGGTGCTAAAAATCCATGTGCGATGAAAAACCCCTGCGCAGCGAAAAACCCATGTGCGGTTGCAGGCGCCCTTGTATGCCCTAAGGATGTTAAGCCGGATGCATGCCATCACAATGTGGATGGGATAAGCCATTTTAAGGAAGGACACTGGGATGTGGCTGCAAAACATTTTTCGGAGGCTGTGAAGGCAGACCCAAATTTTGCCGAGGCACATTATAATCTGGCGCTCAGTCTGGACAAGCAAGGTAAACATGCAGAGGCTACAGAGCATTTCAAGATGGCTTTGAAGCATGGAGCAAAAAACGAGATGATTCAGAAATCAGAGATATTGAAGCATCATGTCGGGAAGAATCCATGCGGAACGAAGAATCCTTGCGGTAAAAAATAGCCTCACTTATTAGTGGGTGCAGTCTGATAATCCTCTCCTCTGATGCAAATGGGGGAGAGGATTTTTTGTTTATATTGACTGTGTGTTATATTATCTAGAAATGGACACATTTTAAATTTATTTTTACCACGAAATACACGAAATACACGAAAAAATTATAAAATTATTCTTTCGACCTGAGCCTTAAATAAAATCCTTTCGTGTGTTTCGTGTGTTTCGTGGTTCATGTTGCTTTTTTATTATTATCTAGGTTAACCCTTTATTCCTCATAATATCGAGATGAATAAAACAAAATTCTGGTATATAACCACAAATAAGATTTTTTCAGGGCTTGCCGAGAAGGAGAGAGCGGAGCTGCTTGCCAAACTGAAGGAGATAAATATTAAAAAGAAGGAATTTGTCTATGCAGCAGGCGAGAGGGCTGATACTCTTTATATTCTGAAAGAAGGCAGGATTAAGATAACGCATCTCTCTCAGGATGGCAGGGAACTGACGCTCGATATACTTGAGCCGGGTGACATCTTTGGTGAGCTGACCCTGGCAGGAGAGAGCGAGCGGGAGACAACTGCTGCGGCAATGGAGGATTCATTTATATGTGTAATTCAGAGAAAAGATTTTGAAGATTTTATCGGCAAGATGCCTCATCTCTCCCTTACTATAACAAGATGGATGGGCGGGAGGTTGAGGAGAATTGAAAATCGCCTTGAGAATATAATCTTTCTCGATGTTCGGACAAGACTCTTATATATTCTGAAGGATTTGGCTCAAAAATACGGTGTATCGGTTGACGGGGGTAAAAAGATAACTATGCAATTGTCCCACCATGAGATAGCCAACCTGATAGGTGCAACGAGAGAGACTGTAACTCTGGAGCTCAACAACCTAAAAAGGACAGGTGATATACTGATGGACGGAAGATATATCATCGTACCGCCCCAAAATATATCCTGACCCTATAAAATATGTCTCATTCAGCACAGCAGGAGAGTTTGCTTACATCCTTTAAGAATGATTGAGCAACTATTTTAATAGATTCTGACAGGGTTGGATAGACATGAATGATATCAATTATCTCGTGGATTGTCATCCTTTT
>JACQEW010000297.1 GCA_016200365.1 Nitrospinota bacterium | reverse complement strand
TGGTCTTCGAGTATGAGAATGGTAATCCAATCTCCTTTATTGTCCTGACTGTATACCCTGATGCATGTCATTTTGAGATATACAATCTCACCCTGTATATTTATACTAAGCTCCTGCTCTGTAAGACGGTCATCGGACTTATCGAATCTGCTCAATAGATTGCATACGGGCTCGAGGTCTTTGCGCTGTCTGAATAACCCGTCAATGATAATCGTATTTAAGGTATTCTTATCTATATGTAATATCTTTGCAGCCATCGGATTAAAAAGCAGTATGATTCTATTTTTACCGTATATTAATATCCCATTTGATATATTTTCAAGGATTGCCTGCAGCTTATCTCTCTCATTTTTAGCATACAATGCCATATTCTGTATCCTTTGGTAGAGATGGGCATTGCTGATGGCAATGGCAGCAGGTCCTGCAAGCATGGTTAGCAGTGAAAGCTCTCTTTCATCGAAGCTTGTCTCTATCGTTAAACGGGTCAGGTTAAAGACGCCTACTATCTCTCCCTTGGCAGTCAAAGGCACTGAAAGCGCCGATTTTATCTCCTCCCTCCTGTTCACATTTTTAAGCAGCGGCATATCATTCATATCGCCTTTTAATAAAAAAGGCTTCTTATGTGCAATTACCTTTGCGGCTATACCCCCTTCAGTCTGAAATCCCTTGATAATCTCATTTTTATCTTCCATGCCGAACGATGCCGTTACCCTCAGTTTTTTTTCCTTTTTATCGAATAACATTATAGAGCCCCTGTCCGCCCGAATTAACTTTTTTGCAGATTGCAATATCAGCTCCAGCAGGTCGTCTATGACAAGGGTTGACGATAGTGCCTGGCTTATCTCAAAAAAAGCCAGCCATTCCTTAGATTCCATATTATTTTGTCCGTTCATATCTGGCGACTATTCTACCATCTTTTATAAGACAATTCTATCACCTCCATCTTTTCTCTGTAACCCTCTCACTGAAGCGTGGTAGCCGCACCCTTTACGGGTGCGTTAACGCAGGCATAAAGCCTGCGGCTACCAAATTTCCACCCTTCAGTGAGGCATTACTTCTCTCTCCAGAAATCGGAGCGATAATATCGAGATAACGACAATAATTGTAACTATTAATAGAATAAGAAGGAAATATTTTCCCGGCATTACCATAAAGGCAAGTGAAATAACATTAAATAAAAGGGTAATCAGCAAAAGGAATACTACAATTTGCAGATGCGACATGCCCGAGCGAAGGAGGATGTGGTGAATATGTTTCCTGTCTCCGCTAAAGGGATTATGTTTTTCCGAAAGCCTTCTGATAAAAGAAATAGAGGTATCTAAAATTGGTATCCCGAGCGATATGATGGGAATAAATAATGCGAGAGAGACTGTTGTCTTTCTGCTTATCAGGAGGGAGAGTGTGGCTACTGTAAATCCCAGAAAGAGGCTCCCTGTATCGCCCATAAAGAGCCTTGCCGGATAAAAGTTGAATTTCAAGAATGATAGAAGCGATGCGGCTAAGATTATAAACAGGACTGCAGTGCCTTCCTGTCCCTGGTAAAGGGATGCAAGGGATAGAAAGAATGACGATATGAGGACAATGCCTGCTGCCAGCCCATCGAGTCCGTCAATGAGGTTGATGGCGTTTGTTATCCCGACGAGCCAGAGGATGGTCAAGGGCACCGAAAATATACCGAGCGATATCTCTCCTCCGAAAGGGTTTGTAAGCACATTGATCGAAAACCCTAAAATATATATCAATATAAGAGAGCATGTAATCTGTATTAAGAATTTCGCGCTTGCGTTGAGTCCCTTAATATCATCATAGATTCCCATTCCGATTATCAGAGCCTGAGATACCAATAACGCCGTAAGATTATGATATAAAATCTGGCTGGCAAGTGTGGGATAGAAAATAAACCCGCCTCCAATCATCAGGTAAAATGTGGCGATGAATGAAAGCCCTCCCGTCGTAAGAACAGGCTTCGTATGTATCTTCCTGCTGCCCGGCATGTCGAATATCGAAAACCTCTCGGCGAGGCGAATGACAATGCGGGTTAGAAAATAGGTCATTACAAATGCCGTTATAGCAGCGATTGATAGAATAAAGACCATAAGGAATATAAACCCTAATATGGTAGCCGCAGGCTTTATGCCTGCGTAATGACGCAACCTGAAAGGTTGCGGCTACCACCTTGCGTAATTCGGGTTAAAGGTTAATGTTCAATAATCTCTTTATATATGCTTAAATACCCCTCCCCCATTTTTTCGGATGTAAATTCATTTTCGACCCTCGCCCTCCCGCACTCTCCCATTTTATCGCGCAAATCTTTATTGGAGAGCAGTGTCAGGATGGCATTTGAAAGGGCTTCCGGCTCCCGCGGCTTAACGACAAAGCCTGTCTTGCCGTCATGATTTATGTATGGAACGCCGGAGGGAAGGTCTGTGCTTATTACAGGCTTTTTGCAGGCAAATGCCTCGAGCTGGGCAATCCCAAAGGCTTCTGTCTTTTCCACAGAGGGCAGGACAAGCAAATCAGAGGCATGGTATAGAGAGATGAGATATTCCTCTGAAACCTCGCCTAAAAATATGCACCTGCCGGTCAGCCCAAGCCTGCCGGCTAAATTTTTAAGACGAGCTTCTTCTTGACCGGAGCCTGCAATCAAAAGCCTTGCCTCAATTTTCTGCATAGCCCGAATGGCATATTCGACTCCCTTATAATTCACCAGCCTGCCCACGAACAAAATAATATGCTCTCCGTATATCGCCTTTATCTCGGCGATTCTCCCGCTTATATGCGAAGTTTTTTTATACCTGCTCAAATCAATTCCATAGGGAATGACAATACATTTTTCTCTAAATTTTGATAACATGGGGGAGTATCGGATGTGATTCGGTGTTGCCGCTACAATTTTATCCGCCATCCCTAATAGTTTTCTTTGAAGCGGTAAATAAAAAATTCCGGTTTTTTTCTGCCTTACAATATCGCTGTGGTATGAAATCACCAATCTCTTACCCTTATCCGCTAAGAGAAAGGCAATTTCAGGCAGGGGATTTGGAGAATGTATATGAATAATATCGGCGTCCGATGAACGTATATATCGGGGAAATGATGGACACAGAGGGGTGGACAGTAATTTTCCCATACAGGCAGCCCTTGTTACCTTTACGCCGTCCACATTGTCAACGACTGTCTTTAAATGGGTATTCGCCGCAAGCACCTGAACATCTATCCTGTCCTTTAGATATGTGCAGAGGTTATAGAGAAATGTCTCTATACCACCCCTGTAAGGATAATAATATTTACCGATGTGCAAAACCTTCATACAATAATCTCGGAACAAAAACCTAATTTCACCGCAGAGACGCAGAGGCACAGAGAAAAAAAAGATTAAAAAAGAGGCAAGATGCAAGAGGCAAGAAAAAAAATCTTGCTTCTGGCTTCTTACTTCTTGCTTCTTGTCTTTCTCTGCGTCTCTGCGCCTCTGCGGTTTATAATTTCCTCATAGACCGTCTCGATCTTTTTACTCATCGCCTTAATATCAAAAAACCTTTCCACCCTTTCCTTACCTGCCTTTCCCATTCTATCCGCATCTTCCGGATGCGATAAAAGGTATATAACCGCCTCTGCAATTGCATCGCTGTCTGCGGGCTTAACGAGAAGACCCGTTACGCCATGCTCCACAATTTCGACTACCCCGCCGGCATTTGAAGCTACGACAGGTTTTCCCATAGCCATGCCCTCGAGCAGGACAAGTCCGAATGGCTCGGGTCGGGATGAGGTATGGACCAAGATATCCGTTCCCTTTAAAACATTCGGGACATCCTCACGCCAGCCGGTCATAATGCAGCAGCCTGTCAAGCCGCTGTCCGATATTAACCTCTTTATATCTTCCTTTGCTTTAATCTCTCCGAAGACTGCATCGCCGGCAATTATAAATTTACAATTATTGTGCTTATTAATTATTCCAGGGATCGCGCGAATCAAATACTCCTGCCCCTTCCAATATGACAGTCTTCCTATAACCGTAATAACCTTTGCCCCCTCTGATATATCGAGCTCTTTCCGTATATCGCCATTTGCCTTCTCTCTAAACTGCCTTGCATCAATTCCGTGGTGTATGACAATAATCTTCCGTGATGGCGCACCCTCGGATATAAACTGCCTTCTGACAGCCTCCGAAAATGCAATAATCCTGTCGGGAAAGAATGAGAAGACTGCAAGCAATTTTCTCAAGGGAAACGAAAAATGCTCCCGCGAAATATAATCATGAACCGTCCATAAAACCGGGGTTCCTGTGAGCACACCTAAAATGGATCCCAAAATGTGAGATTTATTACAGGATGTCTGTATCAGGTCGGCATTTAATTCTAAAATTTTTTTCAACAATTTAAAGAACTGGGGAATGCCTCCGATTCCAAAAGAGATTAT
>JACQEW010000296.1 GCA_016200365.1 Nitrospinota bacterium | reverse complement strand
TATCATCAGACCCTTTCCCCTTACATCTCCGATAATCTCGTATTTCTTCTTCATGCCTATCAGTCTATGGAGCATGAAATCGCCGACTGCCCCGGCATTTCTCATCAATTCATCTTCAAGGAGTTTTATGGTCTCGAGGGCTGCCTCACAGGATACAGGATTGCCTCCAAATGTGCTTGCATGTGAGCCGGGGACCCAATCCATAATCTCCGAAGATGCTATTGCTATGCCGAGGGGCATACCTGAGGCTATACCCTTTGCCATTGCCGTAATATCCGGGATTATATCGTAATGCTCGATTGCAAGGAGTTTTCCTGTCCTTCCCATCCCCGATTGAACCTCATCCGCGACAAAGAGTATTCCGTATTTTTTTGATAGACGATAAAGTTTCTGATGAAACTCTTTTGGCGGGACTACATAGCCGCCCTCGCCCTGTATAGGCTCGACTATTACTGCCGCCACCTCTTCAGGCGGTATGGTAGTTCTAAAAAGCACATCCTCTATCCACTCCACACACTGGATATTGCAACCAGGATAGGTAAGATGATGGGGACAGCGGTAGCAGTAGGCATAAGGGACATGGCTTACACCCGGAACCAGCGGTCTGAACCCTTTTCTCTGAATAGTCTTGCTTGCAGTCAGAGAAAGAGCGCCCATTGTCCTGCCGTGGAATGCGCCGTAAAAGGCTATGACAAGTGTCCTTTTCGTGTGAAACCTGGCAAGCTTAAAGGACGCCTCTATCGCCTCTGCGCCTGAATTGCCAAAAAACACCCTTTTATTTTTTTTGCCGGGGGTTATCTTAGACAGTTTCTCGGCAAGTTTAATTTGCGAGGCATAATAAAAATCCGTGCCTGACATGTGGATTAGCTTATTCGCCTGCCTTGTAATTGCAGAAACTATTTTGGGATGGCAATGTCCTGTGGAGCATGTGGCTATCCCTGCCGTAAAATCAAGGTATCTGTTTCCATCAACATCTTCAACAGTCATTCCATAGGCTTTCTCGACTACCAGCGGGTATGAGCGGGTATAAGAGCGGGACACATATTGATTGTCTTTCTTGACCCACTGCAGAGCCTTTTTGCCGGGAGGCTTGACTTTTATATATGGAGCTTTTTCTTTTGACATACCCATATTCAACCTTGAAGTGCAACAAAAGAAGAAGCTGCTTCAAGTGGTGTTTTAAAGCCCAGACACTTTCTGGGGCGGTTATTAATCAGAGATTCGATATGAGCAATCTTATGTTCAGTGATTTTATTAAAATCAGTGCCTTTTGGCAAATGCCATCGGATAATGCCGTTAACAAAAACCTGATTGGTCAATCCGTGTCCATGTCTTTGCCCTTTATTCCAAGCTCCTTTATCTTCCTGCTTAATGTATTTCTGTTTATTCCCAGTATCTCCGCTGCCTTTACCTGATTCCATTCAGTCCTCTTTAAAATCGCCAGCAGAAGTTCCCTCTCTATCTCGCCAATAACTTCATTATAAAGATTTCCTTTATCTACTATATTTTGAACCCTCGTCCGTATCATATCATGTATAGATACCGAACTGCTCTTTGCATGCTCCGTTATAGGAAGTTGCTCCGGCAATATGGAATCGCCTCCGGACATCACAATAGCCCTTTTTATCACATTTTCGAGTTCCCTGACATTCCCTTTCCACTCGTAGTTTTTAAGGATGTCCATTGCATCCTCTGTGATATGCCTGACTTCGCTGCCGAGGTCTTTGCCGAATCTTCTTAAAAAATAGTCCGATAGAACAGGTATATCCTCCCGCCTCTCCCTCAAGGGAGGCATGGGGATAGTAATTACATTGAGTCTATGATATAAATCTTCCCTGAACCTCTTTTCTTCGATAGCGGTTTCCATCTGCTGATTTGTAGCTGCGATTATCCTTGCATCAACCTTCACCTGCGTCCTGCCCCCTATCCTGTAGAATTCCATTTCCTGTATCACCCGCAGCAGCTTTGCCTGAAGGGAAACATCCATATCGCCGATTTCATCGAGAAACAGCGTCCCGCCGTCAGCTATTTCAAATTTACCCCCTCTCGATTCGGAGGCGCCGGTAAATGCCCCTTTTTCATATCCAAAGAGCTCACTCTCGAGAAGCTCCTTTGGAATGGCTGCACAATTAACCGCTACAAAGGGGCCGGCAGATCTTTTCGACGCCTTATGTAAAGCCCTTGCCACAAGCTCTTTTCCTGTCCCGCTCTCTCCTGTTATAAGGACAGGGAGGTCGGAAGATGCCGCCTTCCCGATTGTCTTAAAAACTTTCTGCATCTTCTGGCTTCTGCCTACAATCTCGTCCGTGTCATATTTGGTTTTGATTTCCTCTTCGAGGGTATGAACCTTTCTTTCGAGTTTTTTAAGGTTCTCCACCTTATCAATCAGGAGGTATATCTCCTCCATATCAAAAGGCTTTGTTATATAGTCATAGGCTCCCTTCTGCATTGCCTCGATGGCGTTTTTCATGGTTCCCTGGGCGGTCATAATTACTACTGTTATATCCCTTCTCTGCTTCTTTATGCTGTCAAGAATCTGGAGACCGTTTCCATCAGGCAAAAATATGTCCAGAAACGCCATGAGATATTCGTTTTTTGAAAGGGATGAAAGTGCATCCTTCCCGTTCTCTGCCGTATGAACGGTATAGCCCTTTTTTTCAAGCCCCTTTTTCAAAACCCATCTCAGGCTCTCTTCATCGTCTACTACTAAAATATTTTTCATTAAAAGTGTAAGTGTAAGTGTAAGTGCAAGTGATAGGATTTTAAATTCCCTTGCACTTTCACTTTCACTTGCACTTCTTCTATGCTATCGGCAGGAATACCTGCACCGCTGCCCCTTTTCCATCGGTTCTGTTCTGAACTTTTATTCTGCCCCTGTGGTCCTCCACTATTTTATGAGATACGGCAAGCCCCAATCCTGTCCCCTTGCTTTTGGTGGAAAAAAAGGGCGTGAATACCTGAGACAGCGCATCTTCCTGAAACCCTCCGCCTGTATCAAGCACTTCAACAAGAACCATCTTTGTCTCCCGTCTGCCTAACTCCCCCCCGCCCCCCTTTCGTAAAGGGGGGTGTGGGGGGATTATAATATAATCATAGAATATTTTCGTTATAAGGGTCAACTCCCCGCCATTAGGCATTGCCTCTGCTGCATTCTTGACAATATTCAAAAGCACCTGCGTAATCTGCCCCTCATCTGCAATAACAGAAGGGATACTCGGGTCGTAAATCCGGATAACCTTTATACCCGATTCGGTTAATATCCCTTTCTCAAGGAGCAAAACTCCGTCTAAGATTTTATGGATGTTTACGGATTTGAGCTTGAGAGGCTTTGGACCCGAGAGATTGAGTAGATTTTCCACAAGAGAGTTTACCCTGTCGGCTTCTTTAATTATTACATCGAGATATTCTTTATATTTTTCATCCCCTGTCTCTTCCTTTAAAAGCTGGGCAGCGCCTCTTAACCCGCCGAGAGGATTTTTGATCTCATGTGCCATCCCTGCCGCCAGTGTTCCAAGAGATGCAAGCCTGTCCGCCTTTTTAAGAGTATCTTCCAATTCCCTTGCCCTTGTCATATCCCTTAATACAAGTATCGCCCCGGTTGTATTTCCATTCTCGTCAGAAAGGGGAGAAATTACCAGACTGACAGGAAAGGGTTTTCTGTCCCGCCGCCTGATTATCTGAAAATCAGAGTCAGAATAGGTAACGCCGCTGCCTATGGTCTTGCCGGTCAATTCCACCAGCCGGGATTCTCCGGAAAAGACAGATTCAAGGGATTTTCCAATGACATGGGAAGATGATATACCGCTCATCTCCTCGATAGCG
Organism: Nitrospinota bacterium; assembly: GCA_016200365.1. GTDB lineage: Bacteria > Nitrospinota > Nitrospinia > UBA9942 > UBA9942 > JACQEW01. The sequence goes on along the minus strand of JACQEW010000296.1, from coordinate 2,246 downwards.
GGGTTGAAAGTGGTTATAGCGTAGTCGTTGGAGACTACAATTATACCATCCTGAATACTGGCAAGAATGTTTTCGTAATAGGTTTTAAGGGAGTCGGAAGTCATAAGTCTTTTTAAATTAGATTGCTTCGTCGCTTACGCTCCTCGCAATGACACTTCTACTTTCTGTGTCATTGCGAGCGAAGCGAAACAATCTTGTTTCATCGCTCAGGGCAGGCTCCGGCGAAGCAATCTCAAGATTGAAATTCCTATGCTTTAAATTATATCAGCTTTGCTAAAAAATTACCATTTCACTAAAATCAAAGAGATTCTTGACAATCCCGCTAAAAATTAATAGATTAGAAGCTAAAATTGCAGGAGGGTAAGATGAAAATGCTTGAAGATATTATTAAAGATTTGCCGCCGGAACTTTATCATGAGGTTGAGGACTTGGATGAAAAATAACGATATGGAGCAAAACAAAGATAATTTATATGTAGCTACGATTCTGTTTGCCGATTTGGCGGGATGCTCCGAAATTTCCAATAATGTTAAAGTTTCCGAATACAATAAAATCATAAGAGAATTTCATGAAATCTCATACGAATTGAAAGGAGCAATCCTATCAGATTATTCTTCTGAGCAGATTGAGTTTAAGGCTTCCGGCGATGAAGTCTGCATTATTTTACATTCAGGCAAATCTTTTTCTAACGATAATGAACCTACGGAAGAAAGCGAAAGAGATGTCGGCAATGCTATAAGGTTTGCCGTCGGCATAAAATTAAAATGGCTCCTGTCGGAATATAATATCGAGCGCATAAAAAATCGTCTTAATCCAAGAAATCTCGGGATAGGGATACACAGCGGGATAGTAGTATATGATGAAAATCCTTTAAGAACAGCCAAATCTTCGGAAGGTTATGCCATTAATCTTGCAAAACGAATCGAAGGCGCTTCAAGGTCGGGTAAAGAATGGCAGATTTTTCTCTCTGCCCCTGTGAAAATCGTCTTGGAAAATATAAGCAAAGGTTTCACATTTATGGATAAAGAGTGCCTGAATGAATTTAAAGGAATCTCCACTCCGCCGGTTATTTATGAGCTAACGGATATACCTAAAGAAAGGATGTAAGTATGTCAAATTTTGAATGGGGTTTTGGAAGGCTGCTCGGCGAGCTTACACCTGAGCATAAAAGCCTTCTCCAAAAATTTTCCAGGATTAAAGGGAAAGACCCTTCCGTCTCATTATTACTCGATTATCTTACGGTAACAGAAGAGGAAAAACAGGTTAAAGAAGCAGATGTGCTTTTTATAAAAGGAAATAAACTTGCTATTGGAGGGCAATATGAAGAAGCAATAGAGTGCTACAAAAAGGCTGTAGATATAAAGGAAGACTCTCACGAAGCCTGGAATAACATGGGGACTGCCTATTCTGATTTAGGGCAATATAAAGAAGCCATAGAAAACTACAAAAAGGCTGTAGATATAAAGAAAGACTCTCACGAAGCCTGGTATAACATGGGGAATGCCTATTCTAAGTTAGGGCAATATGAAGAAGCCATAGAAAGCTACAAAAAGGCTGTAGATATAAAGAAAGACAAGCACGAAGCCTGGTATAACATGGGGACTGCATATAGGGAAATTGAAGATATTAAAAATGCCCTAACATCTCATCAGGAAGCCGTTAAATATTTATCCGATGATTCATTATATTGGTATCAACTGGCAGTTGATTGGCAAATGGAAGGTAATGTTAATGAAACTGCAAAGTCGCTTAAAGTCTGTTTTGCCCTTAAACCTGAATTCAGGGAGATATTCAAATCGGACGAAAGATTTAATATGAAAAGGGAAGAGGTGGAAAAAATAATATCCAGTCAGCAAACAAAGTCTTAAATCTTTTACAAAGATGGGTCTTCTGCAAAGAGTGTGGGTAAAATCACAGATAAATTGGTATAAATGGCTGCGAAATTGATAGGTTATTCCCCCTTAACAAAGGGGGATTCAGGGGGTTGTTCATAATATTATTGAAATTCCTATACCTTAATACCGTCTTGCGGCTCAATACGCATACAGCTTTCCGTAAGGTCTTTTGGATGCAGGGATAAGTTTTAGGAAAGGTTTTTTTAGCACGGATTTTAAATCGAGGTCGAGGTCTTTGCAGTATTCGCCCAATAGTTTATTTAATACGGTATTATCAGCCTCTTTCGTTTCTACAATTTCTACTCCGCCGCCAAGCTGATGTTTGGCAATATCGCCCCTTATGTATATCAC
>JACQEW010000007.1 GCA_016200365.1 Nitrospinota bacterium | reverse complement strand
ATTTTCTTTCTGAACTTTATTGAACTTCACAATGCAATTTTACCCTTTACAAACCTAAAGTCAAGAAAAATCAGGGGATTCTTTATTTCCTGCTCCTAATAATAATATCCTTAACCACCTTAATTACATACTTTACATCAGAGACCCTCATTTTCGGGTAGAGAGGAAGGGATATAACCCTATCTGAGACATACTCTGCCACAGGAAACATCCCCCTCTTAAATTGGGGCAAGGGGCAAGGGGCAGGGGGCAAGTTTTTCCTTGACCCTTGACCCTTAACCCTTGACCCTTCCTGATAATACGGCTGAAGGTGAAGCGCCCTGAAATGGACACCGACCCCTATCCCGTTTTTCTGTATCTCATTCATAAGCTGGTCTCTGTCCGCTTTCAGTTCCTCTGTTTTAACGATTATCACATATAAGTGGTGAGCATGTTTTATTCTTCCTTTGGTCTTCAAGGTTACTATTTCAGGTATGCTTTTAAACGCCTCATTATACATACTTACATATCTTTTCCGTTTTTCAAGAAATCCATCAATCCTTTTCAGTTGATGTATACCTATTGCAGCCTGAATATCGAACATATTGTATTTGAAACCGGGATAAAACAGCTCCCAGTGCTGAAATCCCCCCTGCCCCCCTTTTACAAAGGGGGAATTTTGAGGGAGATATCTCTTCCACGCATCTCTGCTTATACCGTGAAGACTCATCATCCTTGCCTTGTCTGCCAGGTCATCATTGTTTGTAGTCAGCATCCCGCCTTCCCCTGTGGTTATATTCTTTGTTGCATAGAAGCTGAAGGAGGTAAAATCACCAATATTGCCTATCTTCTTACCTCTATATTCAGACTCAGTTGCATGGGCAGCATCCTCGATTACAAACAGATTATGCCTCTTTGCAATATTCATTATCTTGTCCATATCACAGGGGTAACCTGAAAAATGGACAGGCATTATAGCCTTTGTCCTTGAAGTTATCTTATCTTCAATTTTATTAGCATCTATATTCAGTGTGTCCATCTCCACATCCACAAACACTGGGGTTGCCCTCTGATGTATAATCACATTGGCTGTAGCAGGAAAAGTTATAGGAGTAGTAATAACTTCATCCCCTTCACCAATATCGAGGGCAGCAAGAGAGAGATGCAATCCGGCAGTGCAGGAATTAAGCCCTATGGCATGTTTGCAGCCTATATAATTTTTGAATTCCTCCTCAAACCTCTTTGTCTTAGGACCAGTAGTTATCCACCCCGACTTGAGGGTATCAACCACTTCTTTTATCTCAGCCTGCTGGATGTAAGACTGGTGAAACTGGATAAATTTTTTATTACACATATATTCCCATTCTGTAATATTTAACCCATTATACCTCAAAACAGAATAAAAAAACTATCGCTCATGACTGCTGTCTAACTGATTGACGGTAAACCCCGTTAGAAATTCTGTCACCAGATAGGATAACGAACGGTTTTGATGTTCTATTTCTAACGGGGTAAAAGTTGCCCTTTTTTGTATAACTCAAGGTTGTTTCTTATTTCATTTGCCAACTGTGTCTGACCGGAGACAATAGCCTGTGCAATCCCTTCAATGGCAGCGTTGACGGCTTTGGGAAATTGCCCGCCTGCAGCATAGGCAGCGGCAAGGGTATTCAAACATACTGCGTTCCTATTACCTGTTAAGCGGCATGCCTGCTCAGCTAATTGAACCGCCCTGTCAGCGCCCGCCGCACCAAATTTTTCTTGTCTAATTATGAGCAATGCCAGGTTGTTAAGCGCCTCTACATTATTGGGCTTGAATTTTACTGCCTCGTTATAATGCTCGAATGCCTTTTCAAGCTTCCCCTGTGATTCCAGTGCAACACCCAGATTTTGGTGTGCCTCTGAATAATCGGGTTTGAGCTTTATCGCCTCGTTGAATCTTACGATAGCCTCCTCAATCCTTCCCTGTATTGCCAGTACAAGTCCGAGGTTGTAATATGCCTCAACAAATTCAGGCTTTAATTTTATAGCTTGGTTGAAATGCTTTTCAGCCTTGTCGAATAAATTATTTTTGAAGTATTCTACACCTATATTATTGTTGGGCAAATAACCATTTGGGGATTTTTTTATTGTATCCGTCCAGAGGCTGTATCCATCTTTCCAGATATAATTTCTCTTTATCGTGCCTGTGGAATATAAAGCGGTTATGATAATCAATAAAGATAACCCCACCCATCCTCCCCTTAAATAAGGGGAGGCGTCAGAATGAGCCGCCTTGTGAATAACCATTCCCAATGCAATTGCAAACCCCGCTATCGGCAGATATTGGTATCTTTCGGCTAAAGGGATAGCAATGGGAATGATATTATAGACAGGTATAAGTGTTATGAAGAAAAAAAATATTCCAAGGCTTATATATTTTTCCATTCCCCAACTACTACATTCGGGGACAGGCTTCTTTAGCTTCAAAGCAGTAATAAGGAATAAAATACATATAAGAGAAGGTAAAATGAATGAAATAGAGAAAATCGTCTTTATCGGCTCGATAGAGTAGTCTGCTGACAGGTTAACCGGCCATATAGCAAGTTTAATGTGGCTGAATAAAAAACGAATATAAAGATAAATTAAGGTAACAACGGCATAACCAATCAATAAAGGACTAAGCAGAACTGAATAAAATCGTTTCCCCTTTTCTTTTAAAAGCCGCTCATAGCCATAAACTATCAAGGGGAGAGTAACTGCCATCTCCTTAGAGAGAAGGGCAAGGAGATAGAAGAGGCAAGAAGCAAGAGGCAAGAAGTAAGAAGCAAGATACCTCTTGTCTCTTGTTTCTTGTATCATGTTTTGCCTTGCATCTTGCATCTTGCATCTTGCATCTTGTCTGGAGTAGATGTAGAGAATCAATGCCGAAATGTAAAACAGAAAACAAAGCAAATCCTCTCTAAAGGATATGGCATTAACCGCCTCTGTTAAGACAGGATGGGTTACAAAGATAAGGGAAGATACAAGAGGCAAGAAGTAAGAAGCAAGAGACAAGATACCTCCTG
>JACQEW010000289.1 GCA_016200365.1 Nitrospinota bacterium | reverse complement strand
GCTGGGACATTCAACAGTATTAATGAAAGTTAATGGTAAAGCAATAATAACAGACCCTGTGTTCTGGGATATAAATTTTCTGTTAAAGAGAAAGACCCCTTTTCCAATCGAGCCAGATAAACTCCCTCAAATAGATTATGTCTTACTCTCCCACGGTCATTACGACCATATTGACACTACAAGTATAAAATTTTTAAAGGAGCGGTTTAATCCGTTTTTTGTATCAGGTCCTGGCTATGAGGATTATTTAAACTCTATCGGCATTTCAAAACATATTGTCCTCGACTGGTTTGAGAGTTACGAGATTGACGGCATTAAAATTAACTCCCTCCCTGTCCAGCACTGGTCAAAGAGGACACCCTTTGATGACGACAAAATGCTCTGGTGCAGTTTTCTGATTGAACATGGCGACAAGAAATATTACTGGGTTGGGGATTCAGGCTATTACGAAGGTTATAAAGAAATTGGCGAGAAATTCGGTCCAATAGATGTCTTGTTTGTTCCTATCGGTGCTTACGAACCTCGCTGGTTTATGAAGACCTATCATGTCAATCCTGAAGAGGCAATACAGGTTGCAAAAGATGTAAGGGCAAAGAATTTTATCCCAATACACTGGGGAACATTTGATTTGACTGATGAGCCATTGTGGCTACCGATTAAACATTTAAAGGAAATCTATAAAGAAGATTCAAACCCAAAGCTTAGAGTTTTGGAGCATGGAGGACATTTTATTCTCCCCTCACCTTAATCCTCTCCCCGCAGGGGAGAGGAAGCAAGAGAAATCCCCTCTCCCTTTGGGGAGAGGGTCAGGGTGAGGGGTTAAAGGAGGTTTTTATATGTTACGAAAATATGTTGAATTCATTGTTAGATTCAGGGTTGCAGTCATTATTCTAATTGCATTAATCACCGTGTTTATCGGCTCCCGTATCAAGGATTTGAGGGTAGAGGTTGACCCTGATAAAAATCTTCCCCAGAGCCATCCCTATGTGGTTGCGCAGAACCAGATAGATAAAATATTCGGCGGCAGGAATCTTGTTGTAATCGGAGTCATTCCAAAAGACGGCGATATATTTCAGACGAATGTTCTCGAGAAAATCATGAGAATAACCCAAAGGATAAACGAGATACCCGGGGCGATTAAAACAAATACCTTCAGCATTGCCGCAAGAAAGGCAAAGGATATAAAAGGGACTGAGGAGGGGATGGTTGTAAGACGGTTGATGGAGAGTGTTCCGCAGACAAAAGAGGGTCTCGAAGAATTGAGAAAGAAAATCTACAGTAATCCGCTCTTTATCAATTCAATAATCTCAAAAGACGGAAAGGCTGCACAGATTATTGCAGATTTCAATTTTAATAAGGAATTAAAAGGGTATCCGGATATTGAAAAACGGATTAAGGAGATTGTTTCGCATGAGGAGGATTCAACAGTGAGAATACATCTGAATGGTTCGTCCATAGCCCTTTCATGGCTTTCTGCATATTCTCAGAAGATGGGGAAGCTCTTTCTCCTCGCCATCATTGTTATCGCTGTCGTTCTTTTTATGATATTCGGGACATTTCAGGGGATGTTTCTTCCACTCCTGACTGCAATCATCTCTGTTTTATGGGGACTCGGCATCATGGGGCTGCTCCATGTCCCAATGGACCCATTTAATGCCACCACACCTATCCTGATACTCGCCATAGCCGCAGGACACTCCGTTCAGATATTGAAGAGATACTATGAGGAATATGCCATATTAGGAGACAATAAACTATCGGTCATCGAGAGCACGAGCAGGATCGGTATAGTTATGATCACTGCCGGTCTTATAGCCGCTGCCGCATTCCTTTCACTTATTACCTTCGAGACCATGAGTATCAGGAACTTCGGTATATTCACGGCAATCGGTATATTGAACACAATTGTTATCGAGATGACATTTATCCCTGCCCTCCGCGCAGTATGGAGACCGCCCAAAAACAGGGAGACGAAGGAGGGGTTCTTCATAGCGCCTCTGAATAAAACCCTCCATACACTTGGTCATCTGATTACAAATGGGCAGTCAAAAACCATTCTGACTTCCGCAATTATCATAACGGCGATTGTTGCAGGAGGGGGGTATCTGTTAGAGATTGACAACAGCCTCAAGTCCAATTTCAGAGAATCAACCAGGCTGATTGAGGATGATAAGATAATGAATGCCCATTTGGGAGGGACGAATTCTTTAAACCTCTTTGTCGAAGGGGGCAAGCCCGATGACATGAAGAGACCCGATGTCTTAAAGGCAATCGAAGGGCTTCAAGTCTATCTCGAAAAGGAATTTCCTGATGTCGGCAAAACCCTCTCCTTTGTGGATTTTATAAAGAAAATGAATCAGGCAATGAATAACGACGACCCTGCATTCAATACTGTCCCTGACAGTCAGGACTTGATAGCCCAATATCTGTTTGTCTATTCCATGTCAGGAGATCCGGGGGATTTTGATTCCTATGTGGATTACAATTATCAGAAGGCTAATCTTCTCACATTCTGCAAGACCGACTCGACTGCCTTTACGGATAAGATTATCGCTGCTGTTGACAGGTATGCGGCTGATAATTTTCCTGATGATATTAGTGTAACGCCTGCCGGATTTCTTGCTATGGCAGACGCCCTGAACCATGTGATGGTGCATGGTAAGATAAGAAATATACTCCAGATAATCGGGATAGTCTTTGGAATAGGCTCGATCGTTCTCGGCTCGCCGCTCGGCGGGTTCTTCATCATACTCCCGCTCCTCATATCTGTTGTATTTAATTTCGGGGTTATGGGCTATGCAGGGGTTGCATTGAGTATCCCGACCTCTATGATTTCTGCAATGGCTGTGGGGATCGGGGCTGATTACTCCATCTATTATATCTATCGCCTGAGAGAAGAAATGGGGAATCATAATAATCTGTTTCAGGCAATAACAAAGACGATGATGACATCTGGGAAGGCAATTAATTTTATAGCTATTTCCATTGCCCTCGGATACCTTATGCTGCCGCTGTCAGGATTTGGAATGCATATCAAGCTTGGAACTCTCGTCGCCCTTGCCATGATTGTAAGCAGCCTTACGGCAATCACGGTATTGCCGGCATTGATTGCAATCTTTAAACCTAAGTTTGCATTGAAACCGATTATGTTTAACCAAAAAATATCTTCATCCCTTTAATCCTCTCCCATGC
>JACQEW010000006.1 GCA_016200365.1 Nitrospinota bacterium | reverse complement strand
GAACTTAATGCAATTCGTCACCTCCTTACACCTCAAGACAGCTTCGACCTGAACGGTAAATTAGGTCGCATGGCTCTTTCATCCATTAGGTATTCATACGCCTCTTGGCGTAACCAGACCTGCACAGACTAAAAAAGGAAAGAACAAAAACCTGTTTATCCGCAGATTACGCAGATTAACGCAGATTAAAAGCAATGAAATGTTTTAAAAATCTGTGAAATCTGCGTAATCTGCGGATATATAATTTTATATTTTTTCTCTGTGTTCTCTGTGAACTCTGTGGCAAATTTTATTTTCTAATCCTATATTCTCAGGTATCTCCTGATTTCATTTTCAGGAATCGAATACTCCTTTCCCCTGCCGATAAGCATGAGGTTTTTTATCTCCCTGATCTTCTTGAAGCAGAAACATATAGCTACTGCAATACTTAAAGGATAAACTACAGCCTTTCTGCAAAAGTTTATCCCTATCAAATCCTCCATACTCTCCTCAATCATAGAAGGCTCTCCTGCATCCGCCATTTCCAACATCTCCCTCCATTCTCTTCCCTTCATCCTTTCGGTTAGTCCTCTTAACAGGGCTTTTTCATCTCTGCAAATGCCAAGCTCCATAAAATCATCCTTCATCACCCGCTTTCCGCCATGTATATAGTAATCCATCAGAGGATATGAGCTTTGCCCTTTCACAAATCTAAAGAGCGTAATTATATTGACTGCATCAATTCTGTATTTTATAAGCTCACTTACCATCACGGTATTCATATCTGCCCTGTCAATGAGGTTAAGATAAAAGCCGCAAACAAAACGGTCTAACGCCAATTCCATACCGATAATCTCCTTCTTTTGCAGATAATCGCGCAGGCTATCTCTTAATGGCTTTGCATAGGGGCTGCCCCATGTATCGAGAATATGTATCACAATCCGGATGTCCCTCGGCTGAGTCAATTCCTTTAACGCCGATTCATCAAAATCACCTGCCAAAATTAATATTGAATAAATTTCATCCGGGCTGATTCCTTTATGGATACCCCTGATGATGGTCTTTAGATTATAAACATCCCAGAAAGAGATTATCGCCTTTATTAATATCCTGTCATCAGGAGGAATATCATCCCATATTTCCTTGAGAGTTCTAAAAAGATTGGCTTTAAGACCTTTCTCTAATACCTTCATCTCCCCTTCCTCTTTAAATCTTGCCTTTGCCTCCTCTAAATTTAATCCATAGCATGTCTCTTTAAGCATTTTAATAAAATCCTCAACAGAGCCTGCCGATAAAAACTTATTATAGTCCGGAGTTTTAAAGAGATCCCCTTTCCAAGCCCTGATTCTTGCATTGATATATCCAAAATCCATAATTAGTTTAAGTGTAAGTGTAAGTGTAAGGTTTTCACTTGCACTTGCACTTGCACTTTATTTTCACTTTCACTTTCACTTTCACTTACACTTTTTTAGCTTGCTGATACTCTAAAATTGCTCTACCAAGCACCAATTCTTCAGGTATTGTTATTTTGATATTAAAATCAGAGCCTTTTACGATTCTGACAGGATACCCCATCCTCTCGACGAGGGACGCCTCATCTGTGCCATAATAACCGTCATTCTTAGCCCTTTTAAAAGCCTCTTTTAGTATATTCATTCTGAACACCTGCGGAGTCTGGATTCTCCACAACAATTTGCGATTTAATGTCCTTCCGATTATTAATTCATCCGAAACCTCTTTAACAGTATCTTTTTCAGGAATTGCAGCAACCGCCGCACCATATTTATCTGCCGCCGTAATTGATTCTCTGATTATATCTTCCGATACAAAAGGTCTAACACCGTCATGAACGGCTATAATATCCGTTTCAGGATTAACCCTCATAATGCCGTTGTATACAGAGTCCTGCCTCTCTTTCCCCCCTGCCACAACCTCTGCTACCTTTGTAAATTTGTATCTTTCTACAATTTCGGATTCACAATATTCCACCATTTCAGGAGGAACAACAAGATAAATACTATTAACAATCCCGGTCATCTGAAATTTCATTACAGTATGGGCAATAACAGGCATATTACCCAGCTCGATGAACTGTTTTCGGATCGCCCCGCCCATACGGGTTCCGATCCCTGCTGCGGGTATGATAGAGGTTACATACATAAAAATAAATAAAGTTAAGTAGTTAAGTGGTTGAGTACCCCTGATAGAATCAGTCAGGGGTCAACTTTTTAATGTTAATTATATATCAATTACCTTAATTATTGACCACAAATTTATTATGGGTTACTATTATTTTATGCAACATGGAATCAGGATAATCTTCGCCATACTTTTAAATCTATTATTTCTTTACAATATAGCGTCGGCAGAAGATAAGAAAATAACGGTAGTAAAAGAATTCAAAGATTCATTGCAAACCAATATCATCGGCACAAGCGAAAACTCCCCCCCCTATGTCAAAATAATAAGGTCAAAGGCAGGCATAGAATATATGCTAAGCGATTTTAAGAGAATAAGGAATTATACAGTCTTTGACAAAATAACCGTGCTTGAAAGAGAGCTTGCCAGAATTAATTTTGACGACATGATGCTGATTGCAATTATGACGCAGCCTATAGATAACTATACACTGGATGTAAAGGGCATTTTCATGAATGAGACGGAAAAAAAATTAGAGGTCAGGGTAGATTACAGGCATGTAGAAAGAACTTATGATATACCGCCTAAAAAATCCATCTATTATCACATGGCAGTTATAAAGAAAACCGATCTCCCGGTATTTTTAAAGGTTAAAAATCTGCAGCACAAAAAGGCATTGGCATCGAGCCCATCCATAGTTCTAACAGGAAGGCTTCTATACTGGAAATATCAAGACCTTCAGCTTGTCCCTTTAAAGATACAAAGGAAAAAGAGCATAATATATTATATAAAAGGCAGACAGGCGCTTAAATTGGAAAAATATGTGGGAAAGGTCGTTACACTCAAAGGAAAAATCTCAAGGGAAAAGGACAGCCCCTACGAAGCCGATTTAGAGGTGGAAAAGGTGGTGGAGGTGAAGGAATGAATTAGGCGCTTAAGCCTATAAGCGTAGTAACTTATCAATCAAATTCTTTGCAAAATGGCAAGAAAATTAACCACAGAGGCACGGAGACACAGAGAAAAAAACAAATCTTTTTTGACACAGACCTTATGATTAAAAAGTAAAGAAGCAAGTCTTACTTTCAGGTTATACTCCTTGAGATAGATAACCATAATCGAAAGGAGGCTTGCATGAATCATCTTAACAGACTTGATTTTAGTGGTCAAAAGATTTATATAG
>JACQEW010000288.1 GCA_016200365.1 Nitrospinota bacterium | reverse complement strand
TTGATGAATCTCTCCAATGCAATCTCTACTCTATCTACCCTTTCTTCAATTATTGTATCCATAAATAACCTCCAGCATATCAATTATAACAGAAATCTGACATTGTTACATTTGGAAATGGGTATTATTAAAACCCGTAACTCGCCTCGACCATAAATTCTATACCTGCCCTTAGAAAATCATTGGTAACCCCTTTTCCTTTAGGGGCGGGGTCTGCGTATTTTATTATCAAATCAGCAGCAGTCATAATTTATTCTCTGAAATCCTCCTTCTTTAATCCCGATTGTCTCAGAATAGACTTAAAAGTTCCTATAGGAATTTCTTTCCCCCAACATTACTTCATCTACCTTTACAAAATCTCCGCTATCTCGATCTTCAAAATACAATTCCAGGGCTTCTTTTAGATTAGTTGCAGCCTCTTCCATTGTCTCACCGAAACTTGATACATCAACATTTAAACATTGTGAAACATAATATTTGCCTTCTCTATACAATATATATTTGATCTTTTTTTGCATAGCCAATCACCCTCTCTTTTTAAAAATTTATTAATCACTCTTATTTTATCATTCCCATCTGAATATTGCCGTTGAAAAATTGAATCCAATTCATGACTTCCAACTGTTTCCAGCAGAACAGCCTCAGAGCCTTCATATTTTATAAACTTAAAAACAATCCTCAGATCATAACCTGCACTGCACGCCCATGAGCCTTCAAGATTCCCCTTTAGTTTATGGGTTTTCAGGCGAGGATGAAAGGCATCTTCAGACAATAACTTTAATGCAGCCTGAATATCCTCGGCAATATAAGAATCTTTTTTGACTGTTCGCTTTGATGCCCGAATAAAGGAGCTGGATCGCAGCAAAAACCGTTTCATGATACTATTTCCTTCATTATTTCTTCTGGAGTTATTGGACGGCAACACCCTTCTCTTAACTCCTGCTGAGCATCCTGAATATCCTTAGCCAGTTCCGCACGCCTATGCTCAATCATACGACGGTGGAGAATCTCTATTAAGGTCTCCTGTTCTTCCATAGATAATCTGTCGGCAGCTTCCAGCACATCTTCAAAAGGTATCACATTTTTCATAAGCACCTCCTATAAAAATGATAGCAAAAACAAAACCAGATTTTAACATTCCCAATACCTCTCCCTCAAAACCTTCTTCAAAATCTTGCCCGAACCGCTCTTCGGCAGGCTGTCGGCGAAGTCTACGGATTTGGGGCATTTATAGCCCGATAGCCTTTCCTTAATTATTCACATCTGAATATTGCCGTTGCAAAATTAAATCCAAGCCCCTGCGAGCAGAAAACTACAATATCATTCTTTTTAATCTTACCGCTTCTTACAATTCTGCGGCAGTCATAATGCTTATTATTTACCCAGAGTTTCTCTAAATCTCTTTTCATCAATGCCAGATTGTCTCAACATTTCGTAATATAGCCACTTTGGTATATCTTTTCCATGTTTGTGACTTATTCTAACCCGTAAAATTGAGCCGGCGGGTAAGACCTTCCTCCATGTCTCATGTTTTTTAGAACGAATCTTTTCAAATCCTAACTTTCTTAGCACAATCCTGAATTCATCAAATGTATACGATGCCATGTCTTATCTCTAACAGAGTCCATAATTCCCAATCTGTCTTGCACGATGCTATGTCTTTGATATAAGGTAAATGATGAGCCCTGTTTAGACTTTTTGAATATAGCTCAAGTTCAGCCATATATTCCTCCGCATACTCTTTTATTGCATCCACCATATCCTCTAACGCCTCATCTGCCGTGTCCATTTCAGTAACCATATCTAACTCAGGACAAAGGGCACAATATTTATCCTCTGCTTCATCCCTCGCTAAAAGGATTGTCAGTCTTTTTTCAGAAATCATTATTTTAGGCTCCTTCAAATATTCTATTTCTATCATAAACCCTCCTGAAATTTTTACCCCGTTAGAAATAGAACATCAAAACCGTTCGTTATCCTATCTGGTGACAGAATTTCTAACGGGGTTTACTTTTAACTTACCCTCAATACCTCTCCCTCAAAACCTTTTTCAATATCTTACCCGAGCCGCTCTTCGGCAGGCTGTCTGCGAAGTCTACGGATTTGGGGTATTTATAGCCTGATAATTATGACAACAGTTCTACCGGAGTTTTCCTTCCTAATTCAGTATTATCAAAATCCCTGTCAAAGCTAACAATAGTTAAATTGTATTTTTCTGCGGATGTATATTGATAAGCATCATCGAAATCCAGACGAAATCGTCTCCGAACCTCAATAACTCTTTTAAAGTCGCTACTGGTAAGAATAATCCTTGAGACACCGGAATCCTCAATAGTGTCTGATAAAAAATCTTCGAAGGCAGCTTCTTTTTTCAATCGAAACAGAATTATGCCGATAGAATATAAGGAAAACTCGGTAATAAAAAATGTAGAGGCATCCTTTTCCTGAAAAAATCGGCGAGCATCACCTGCTTTTTCATGCTCTAAAATAAGTTCCAGCCAGACATTTGTATCTATGAGAAACATTAATCACCCCACCATTCAATCGCCTTCTTTTGAAGCTCTATGGATGTAAATTGGTCACGAAATTCCTTGAGTGCGCCTGCCCAGGTCATACGAAGTTTTTTCTGTCTTCTGCGAAATTTCTTTTCCTGCAGAAACTCCACAAAATCAAACACCTCCTGCTGAAATTCAGGGGGCAGTCCCTTGATCATATCTTCAATGGTATTTATATCCTGGCGATTAAGCATCATAGACCTCCTTTTCTGTAATAACCTTAAAGGTCATTTGCATCTTTTAATTACTCTGTAACCTATGCGGTGAGTTATTAAAACCCGTAACTCACCTCGACCATAAATTCTATACCAGAAGGTTTAAAAATTAAAATACTTTATTTCCCTCAATACCTCTCCCTCAAAACCTTTTTCAATATCTTACTCGAACCGCTCTTTGGCAGGCTGTCCATAAAATCTACAGACTTCGGGCATTTGTAACCTGACAGCCTTTCCTTGCAAAACCTTATGACCTCATCTTCGCTTAATGTCTTTCCATTTCTGCAAACAACCACCGCCTTTACTGCCTCGCCCCATTTTTCATCGGGCACGCCGATTACCGCAGCCTCAAGAATATCAGGATGAGAATATAAAATTTTCTCAACCTCTGTGCTGTATATATTCTCCCCCCCGCTTATTATCATATCCTTTTTGCGGTCAACTATATAAATATAGTTTTCTTCATCAACCGTTGCCATATCTCCTGTATAAAGCCATCCGTTTTTTAAAACCTTTGCAGTCTCCTCCGGTTTATTCCAGTATCCCTTCATTATGGTAGGTCCCCGTGCTATAATCTCGCCTATCTCGCCGGACTTTACATCTTCTCCGTTTTCATTAACCACCCGCACCTCCATGCCGACCAACCCTTTTCCACAGGAGGAAATCTTCTTGGAATCCGGTTTACTGTGGTCTTCTGGAGACAGGCATGTAATGGCAGTAGTAGACTCTGTTAAACCATATCCTTGCACAATTTCACACTTAAACATATCAAGCGCCTTTCTCAGAGTATCCGGTGAAATAGGAGAGCCGCCATAACCAAGCTGTCTGATACTTGTCATATCAAACTTTTTAATATCGGGATAATTGATAAGAAGGTTAATAATAGCAGGCACTACTATAGCGATAGTAATCTTTTCCTTTTCTATAATATTTAAAGTCCGATGGACATCGAATTGTCTTATGAAGACATGGGTTGCGCCAAACCATGTTATAGGTAATATAGCCACACTCCCTGAAACATGAAAAAGCGGAGAAACATATAGATATACATCTTTTTCATTAAAATTATTAAGGAAGTTTGAGTGATAAGCGGCAAATAGTAAATTCTTTTGTGTCAGCATCACCCCTTTCGGCTGCCCCGTAGTCCCGCTGCTGTATGGAATCATAGCAATATCATCATCGAACATTTCTACTGATTGAGTATAATAAGGGCTGCTTTCAGCAAGCAGGGATTCATAATCTCCATCGCCTCCGTCTTTTTCGCATATAACAAATTTAGTTTCTCTATGTGGAGGACAGATTTCTTTAATCCAACCCCTGAAGTCCTCGTCAATAAATAAAACCTTTGGGAATGAGTCCTCTATGATATTCAATATTTCGCCTTTAGACAATCTCGTATTTATCGGTACTATAACTGAGCCAATATGAATTGACGCATGAAAAAGTTCTAAGTATCTATGACAGTTAGGCATAAATACGGCTATTCTATCTCCTTTTTCTATTCCTATATTTATCAGGGCATTTGCCAATCTAAAGACCCTTTCTTGAGCTTCTCGATAGGTATAACTTTTACCCTCACACACAACCCCCTTTTTATCGGGATATAATTTTGCTGCCCTACTTAAAATTTGTTGCAGCATCATATCCCCCATCTAAATATAGCTGAAGAGACATTTACTCCCATTCCATGGGAAGAAAAAGCAACTATATCATCATCTTGAAGCATATTCAGTCTCAATGCCCCATCAAGATTGACCGGGATACTGGCATTGCTTAAATTACCATATCGGGCGAGGGTATCGTAATATTGTCCCTCTTTTAGTCCAAGACTATTTCGCCATGCTTCAAGTATAAACTTTGCAGGTTGATGAGTGATAAAGAAATCTATATCTTTTATTGTTAAACCGCATTTTTGTAAAGCCTTTTTTGTGATTTCTACAGTTTGAACAGGCCCCAATTCCCTTATTTTATCCAACCCTTCTTTTGTCCTGTCTATAAAGAGATAGAGTTTTTCAGGGTCGCCGTTGTAATATGTCCTCTCTCCCTTCCATCCTTCGGGTTTTTTAACCTTTCTCCCCATGGTGTAATAGAGGTCTCCATGAGATATAAAATAACTTCCCAGATAACCGCGCCCTTCAGTCTTTGCTGGTTTCAGAATGACAGCCCCTGCACCATCCCCCATGAGCATACACTTTTTTTCTGTATAGTCAGCTACCCTTGTCCATGTTGTAGAGGATACAATTAAAATGGTTTCACATTCTCCTCCTGCTATCATGGAATTTGCTATTATAAGGCAGTTTATAAAACTGGTGCAGGCGCTGTCAAAATTGAATGCCCCTGCATTCTTTGCACCAAGTTTATGCTGTATAAGGAAGGCATTGCCGGGCTGTAATTGGTCGTGGATATTGGAATTACAGAGTATCAGGTCAATCTCCTCTGCTTTAATGCCCGTCTTTTTCAGGGCATCCTGACAGGCTAATATCTCCATGCCAGATGATTTCATCTCATCAGAGACAACCCTTCTCTCTTTTACACCGCTGTCATCAAAAATCTCCGTCCCGCTTGTTAATAACTCAAACTTCTCGAACCACTCATTTGTCCTGATAGTCTCAGGCAGGTATGAGCCTGTTCCAACAATAGCAGCTTTTCTCAAAAGTGTATCCTGCATCCTGAATTTATTGAATCTTTAAAAGAACCCAGATAACACCAATTACAAATGTTGCCTGTGTTACCCAGAATCCAAATAACCATCTCAAAATACTCTGCTTTGATTCCATAATCTCCTTTGTCAGCTTTAATTCTGTCTCTCTAATCTCCAACCTTACCTTCTCTACCTCCTTTGTCAAATCAAGCCTTACCTTCTCTATCTCTTTCTCAAGCCTTAACCCCTCATTCTTAAGATC
>JACQEW010000005.1 GCA_016200365.1 Nitrospinota bacterium | reverse complement strand
TCGTCATTCCACGCCATTTTTTTCGCAGGACCCCGTTACAACTATCCCTTCTACCCTTTTCTTGTAATACTTGCGTCAGCTTCAATAGATATGTGGATTAGAAATAGGTCTTTGACTGTCAAACAATAAAAGATGAATATCTTTTTCAATAAACTATCAGATGAATTTGTAAAATTTATTGAGTGGTTTAAAACTAAGGGATTTTTGGAACCCTCCCTTGTATTTTTATTTGCACTTGTAATAAGGGGTTTATATCTATTTGAGTTCTACAAAAACCCCTTCTTTGACCTTATCTTTTCTGCCTTTGACCAATATTGTTTTGACAAAGCCGCCGGGCAGATTGCATCGGGTAATATCTTTGGGCCATTTTATTCCGAAAAATATTCGGCAACCTACTTTTATTTCCTCGGTGTAATCTACTCGATATTCGGGAGGAATTTTATAATCATCTATGGCATCCAGTTTTTAATCGGGGCAATATCCTGTGTAATGCTTTATGCGGTCTCAAAAAAACTATTCTCCCGAAACATCGCCCTCATAGCCTCTCTTTATGGCGCCCTCTACGGTCCCATCATATTTCATGAGGGGAAGTTATTAAGAGAGTCCATTTTTATCTTCCTTGTTATAGCTTCATTCTATTCCATTCTGCGCTTCTGCGAAAGGAATAATTATGTTAGTGCATTCTCAGCCGCACTTTTTTCATCCCTCGCAATGCAGACAAGACCGAATTCAATATTCCTCATCCCTTTCATTTTTTATTACCTTTTCGCCTCCCTTTCTCCATCTTCAAAAGAGAATAGGAAAGGTCCGCTCGCAGCATATTTTATCTTTTTCCTATTCATTTCAGCCCCACTGCTGATAAGGAGCTATATCATCAATCATCGTTTTATTTTTTATGACGACTCGGGTTTCATAACCCTTGCACTTGGTAATTCTCCTGACTACGGAGGGTGGGGATGGGGATATACTCCCCTTTTTCAGAAGTTTCTTGATAGCGGTGAACAAAGCCTAAAAGGGACTCTACTTCATATTCTCAATAATTTTTCAAGCTCTCCGATAAAATTTTTGTATCTATATTTAAGAAAACTGTTTTTTGTGTGCAATAACTGGGAAATTCCGAGCAATGTGAGTTATTATATCTATAGAGATTTCTCATTAATATTGAGTCTGCCCATAAGCAATTTTTCGATTCTCTTTTCTCTGGGAATCACAGGCATGATTCTGAATATACGGAATTATAAAAAGTTAAGACTTCTCTATTTCTTTTCTATAGGACTCTTCCTTTCCATAATATTTGTATGGATAAATGCAAGATTTCGCCTGCCGCTGGCTCCGTTCCTGATAATTTTTTCAGCTTCGGCTATCGCAGAGATAGTAAAAGGTATTAAGCTTAGACAGAGGATGGCTTATGGATACTCTTTAATTATATTGGCTTTGCTGATATTCTCGAACTTTCCTATTGGGATGGATAAAATCAGGCCGATTGATTATGGAAATACGGGCTTAGCATATCTTGAGAATCCACGATTTAAGGATTTGGCGATTGCCGAGAAATATCTCGAAAAGGCAGGTTCGGAGAAGTCGCTAAGGTATGGCAGCAGGGATTATTATGTTGAGGTTAATCTTTTTTTATTGGATTTTTATCAGAAACAGGGAAGACTTGATAAGGTATATGAAAAATATGAAAGAACAAAAAGAATCCTCCCATTCGATCCGAAAATCGAACAAACTATGGGGAGACTCTTCTTTAATAGAAAGGATTACCCCCGCGCCGAAATATATTACAAAAAGGCTATAGAGCTTAACCCGAAAAATTTTTCTTATCACAATGAATTGGGGATAATATACGGGGATTCAGGTAATATTGAGGAAGCTATAGCAGAATTTATAAAGGCTATAAATATAAATCCATCCGAACCGGATGCATATTATAATTTATCGAGGGCTTATAGTTTTAAAGGGATGCTGAAAGAGGCGGAAGATGCTTTAAGGAAGGGAGAGGCTTTAAAAAGGGGTAAACAAGTAAGTGCAAGTGAAAGTGTAAGTGAAAGTGAAAAGAGTTAATCTACCCTACACTTACACTTACACTTTAATTAATGTAACACTGTTTTCAAAAACTGCCCTGTGTACGATTTTGGATTTTTTGAAACATCCTCCGGTGTTCCGGTAGCTACAATCTCGCCGCCTGCATCGCCGCCTTCCGGACCGAGGTCAATGATATAATCCGCAGTCTTCAGCACATCGAGGTTATGTTCGATGACAACCACGGTATTCCCTGCATCTGTCAGCCTGTTCAGCACATCGAGGAGCTTTTGTATGTCTGCAAAGTGGAGTCCTGTTGTAGGCTCATCTAAGATATAGAGCGTCCTCCCTGTGCTTCTCTTTGAAAGCTCCTTTGAGAGTTTTACCCTCTGAGCCTCTCCGCCTGAGAGGGTTGTGGCAGACTGTCCTAACTTTATATAATCCAGCCCTACATCAGAAATGGTATCGAGCTTTGATTTTATGGCAGGGATGTTTTCAAAGAAACTTAGTGCCTCATTTACCGTCATATCGAGGACATCGGCGATATTTTTTCCTTTATATTGTATATCCAGCGTCTCCCTGTTAAACCTTTTTCCCCTGCACACCTCGCAGGTAACATATATATCCGGCAGGAAGTGCATCTCTATTTTTATAATCCCGTCCCCCGCGCATGCCTCGCATCTTCCTCCTTTTACATTAAAGCTGAACCTGCCTGCCTTATAGCCCCTCTTTCTCGATTCTGGCAGTTGTGCAAATAGGTCTCTTATCAGATTGAACAGCCCTGTATATGTGGCAGGATTGGAGCGCGGCGTCCTTCCTATTGGAGACTGGTCTATATCAATGACCTTATCAATAAATTCAATCCCCTTTAGTTTGGAAAACTTGCCTGCTTTTTCAGTAGATTTCCAGAAAAATTTTGCAAGAGACCTGTATAGTATGTCAATGATTAAGGTGCTTTTGCCTGACCCTGAGACCCCTGTAACGCAGGTAAAGAGTCCCAGAGGAATGGACACATCTATATTTTTAAGATTATTTTGTGATGCACCGAAAATCTGCAAATACATGCTGCTGCCGTTTCTTCTCTTCTTAGGGACGGGGATTGATAAATCCCCAGATAGATAGCGTCCTGTAAGGGATTTTTTATTTGATAGAATATCCTCCGGCGAGCCGCAGGCGATTACACTGCCTCCGTTCACTCCTGCGCCGGGACCGAGGTCAATTACATAATCGGCAGTCAGGATTGTATCCCTGTCATGCTCCACCACGATTACCGTATTGCCAAGGTTTCTCAGCCTTATTAATGTGTCGAGGAGCCTCTTGTTATCCTTCTGATGAAGCCCGATACTCGGCTCATCGAGGATATACAAAACCCCTACGAGGCTTGAGCCTATCTGGGTTGCAAGCCTTATCCTCTGCCCCTCTCCGCCTGAAAGCGTTGCGGATGTCCTGTCGAGTGTGAGATAGTCAAGCCCCACATCCTTCATAAACCCGAGTCTCTCCTTTATTTCTTTCAATATCCTTCTGGCGATTGTGTATTCCTGCTCTGTGAGAGACAGGGAATTAAAAAATCCTATAGCATCTTTCACCGAGAAGGCAGTAACATCCATTATCGTCTTCCCTGCTATTTTCACAGACAAACTCTCGGGCTTTAATCTTAATCCTTTGCAGGCAGGACATGGCGTCATGCTCATATACTCCTGAATCTCCTCCCTCATATACTCCGAATCCGTCTCTTTGTATCTCCTTTCCAGATTCGCTATAACCCCCTCAAATACCGTATGGTAGAAATGCCTGCGGTTATCCCTCTCATAAAAAAACTTTATCTGCTCATCTTTAGAGCCGTCGAGGATTACATCCTGAATCTTTTTATCCAAATCTTTAAAAGGGGCATCAAGACTGAATCCGTAATGCTCCGAAAGGCACTGGAGCATCTGATAGAAATATACCGAAGTCTTTCTCTCCCACGGTTTAATAGCGCCGTCCCTGAGAGACAGGCTTTTATCGGGAATTACCATATCGGCATCAATGTGCATATCGGTTCCGAGCCCGTCACATTCAGGACATGCGCCGTGAGGACTGTTAAAGGAGAACATCCGCGGCGCAAGGTCAGGGTAGCTTATATTGCAGTAGAGACATGCAAACTTTTCACTAAAGAGCAATTCTTCTCCCCGATTAATACCTTCGGGGACAGGTTTGTCATCCACAGTTACAATCGCAATCCCGTCAGCCATCTTTAAGGCAAGCTCGATGGAATCGGCAAGCCTCCTCTCTATGCCTTCCTTTATAATGATTCTGTCAACCACAATCTCGATAGTATGCTTCTTATTCTTATCAAGCTCGATTTTCTCCGTAAGCTCCCTCATCTTCCCATCCACCCGAACCCTTACAAACCCCTGCCTCTGCATATTCTCAAAATCCTTTTTATATTCACCCTTCCTATCCCTGACAATCGGAGAGAGTATCTGCACCTTTGACCTTTCGGGGAGAGACCTTACCCTGTCAACAATCTGCTGAACTGTCTGTGATGCAATCTCCCTCCCGCATTTGTGACAATAAACCTTCCCTATGCGGGCATAAAGGAGTCTAAGATAATCGTAAATCTCTGTTACAGTCCCGACAGTTGAGCGGGGGTTTTTACTGACTGTTTTCTGTTCTATTGATATGGCAGGGGATAGCCCTTCGATATATTCAACATCAGGCTTCTCCATCTGCTCGAGAAACTGGCGGGCGTAGGCAGAGAGGGACTCCACATACCTCCTCTGCCCCTCTGCATAGATGGTATCGAAGGCAAGGGAGGACTTCCCCGAGCCTGAAAGCCCTGTGATTACCACAAGCTTGTCCCTCGGTATCTCCAAATCAATATTCTTTAAATTATGCTCCTTAGCGCCTTTGATGATGATTTTTTTGTTATTCATATTTCCTTTTGCCACAGACTTTCACTGATTGAATAAAAACCTGATTAGCCACAGAGGACACAGAGAAAAAAGGAAAAGGTAAAAGAGTAAATTTGGACACAGATGTCATTCCCGTGTAAACGGGAATTCAGGAAGTAAATCTGGATTCCTTGCTTTCGCAGGAACGACATCTGTGAAAATCTGTGTCCCTTGATTTTATTCCTCTGCGTTCTCTGTGAACTGTGGCTAATTATTTGGGAATTCAGGTAATAGTTGATTACGCATAAAAAAAACCTCAATGTCAAATTTCCCATATTAGAAGCAATTTGTATTTAGTGTTATTGTAATTTCATTAAGAATATTATTCAATGAAAAAGATACCCAGTGTCAAGGCAAAGTAGAAATGTCCTGTTTTTAGCAAAGTAGAAATGTCCTGTTTTTAAGTTTTTGTTAATAATGATTCTGTAGTTTTTTCATGACAATAACGGCTAACAACAGAATACTTTCTCCACGGATGATCCTTTGG